>DATGZZ010000634.1:0-10038 GCA_035296945.1 Reyranella sp. | reverse complement strand
GACGCGCTCGAGCGCGTGATTACGCCGGGCTACGGCGTGCCGGGCATGCCGGGCTATGACCCGACTCCGCATAACCTGAAGTGCTAGTAGTAGAAGCGCGCGGCGTCCACAAGCATTTCGGCGCGCTTCACGTCCTGAAGGGCGTCGACCTCCTGCTCGCGGAGCGGGAGCTGGTGTTCGTGATCGGCCCGTCGGGCTCGGGCAAGTCGACGTTGCTGCGCTGCCTCAACCGCCTCGAGGAGCCAACCTCGGGCAGCGTGGTGGTCGACGGCGTGAACCTGCTCGACCCGAAGACCGACATCAACCATGCGCGCCAGCGCATCGGCATGGTGTTCCAGTCGTTCAACCTCTATCCGCACATGACGGCGCTCGGCAACGTGACGCTGGCGCTGCGCAAGGTGGCGGGCAAGTCGCGTGCCGAGGCCGATACGCTGGGGATGGCCGCGCTGCAGCGGGTCGGCCTGGCCGATCGCGCCGGCCACACGCCGGGCCAGCTCTCGGGCGGCCAGCAGCAGCGCGTCGCCATCGCCCGCGCCATCGCGCTCGAGCCCCGCGTGATGCTGTTCGACGAGCCGACCTCGGCGCTCGATCCCGAGCTGGTCGGCTCGGTGCTGGAGGTCATGCGCGATCTGCGCCAGAGCGGCATGACCATGATCGTGGTCAGCCACGAGATGGGCTTTGCCAGGAACGCCGCCGACCGCGTGGTGTTCATGGACGACGGCCTGATCGTGGAGCAGGGGCCGCCGATGGCGATCTTCGAGAACCCGACCCAGGAGCGCACGCGCGCCTTCATCGGGCAGATCCAGAGACACTAGATGATTGTAGTTACGTCTTCGCTGGGGGCGCGCCACTCCAGTGGCGCGTCTTTCGGTTCGGCAAGCGACGATCGCGCCACTGGAGTGGCGCGCCCCCAGCCATGAGCACTTGGGATCGGTTCGTCGAAACCTTCTTCAACGCGAAGGTGATGGCGAAATACCTGCCGGACATCCTGTCCGGCATGGTCGTCACCATCGAGCTCGCCGTGCTGATCATCGTGAGCGGCCTTTTCGCCGGACTGGTGCTGGCGTTGCTGCGGGCGCTCGCCATCCGGCCGCTCAACTGGCTGATCATCTTCGTGGTCGACCTGTTCCGCTCGCTGCCGCCGCTCGTCATCATCGTGCTGATCTATTTCGGCCTGCCGGCGGCTGGCGTCTCGCCGTCAGGGTTCGTCTCGACCTGGCTGTCGCTCGCCTTCGTGCTGATGGCCTTCTCCGAGGAGATCTTCTGGGCCGGCATCACGTCCATCCCGAAAGGGCAGTGGGAGGCCTCCCGCTCGACCGGCCTGTCGTTCGGCCAGACCCTGATCAACGTCGTGCTGCCGCAGGCCTTGCGCCTCACCATCCCGCCGCTCACCAACCGCACCATCGCCATCACCAAGGGCACGGCGCTCGGCACCGTCGTGGCCGTCAGCGAGATCCTGGGGCAGGCGAGCTCGGCGGTGTCGAATTCCTACAATCCCTCGCCGCTGATGATGGGGGCGGCGGCCTATCTCGTGCTGTTCCTGCCGGTCGTCGTCGCCGCGCGCTGGATCGAGACCAAGTTCGCGTGGAAGCGATGATCGAGAGCTTCTTCAATCCCGAGATCATCGCCGCGATCTGGCCGATCGTGCTGGCCGGCCTTCTCAACACCGTCCTGCTGTCGCTGATCGTGGTGCCGCTCGGCCTGCTGGGCGGCCTGGTCCTGGCGCTGCTCGCCAGCGTGCGTCACCCGCTGGTGCGCTGGCCGCTGATGGCCTGGGTCGACTTCTTCCGGGCCTTCCCGCCGCTGGTGCTGCTGGTGCTGCTGTTCGCGGGCCTGCCCTTCGCCGGACTGGAACTGGGCGGCTTTGCCTGCGTGGCCATCGCCTTCTTCCTCAATACCGGCGCCTACTACGGCGAGATTTTGCGCGCCGGCATCGATTCCGTTCCGGCCGGGCAGGTCGAGGCCGGCCGCTCGACCGGGCTCAGCCGCCTGCAGGCCATGACCTACATCGTGCTGCCCCAGGCGGTGCGCAACGTGCTGCCCGACCTGATGTCCAACACCCTGGAGGTGGTGAAGCTCACCTCCCTCGGCAGCGTGGTCGCCGTCCCCGAGCTCCTGTTCCAGGCCCGCCAGGCCCAGAGCCTGACCTACAACGCCACGCCCATTGTCCTGGCGGCGATCATCTATTTCCTGCTGCTGTGGCCGCTGGTTCGCCTGCTGAGCCGTCTGGAGAATCGCGCTCTGGCGGGGCGACGCTAGTTGCCATAGCCTCCCGGTAAAAGGGAGGAAACCAAATGCTTCACATCTTTCGCGCCCTCGCCCTTCTGATCGGCCTGGCGGCGGCGCCAGCCATGGCCCAGACCAACTGGCCCGAAAAGCCGGTCAAGCTGGTGGTGGGCTTCACGGCCGGCAGCGCCACCGACGTCACCGCGCGCATGTTCGCCGAGAAGTTCCAGAAGGCCTGGGGCCAACCGGTGGTGGTTGAGAACATCGCCGGCAATTCCGGCGCCATCGGCACCGACCGCGTCGCCAAGGCGGCCCCCGACGGCTACACGCTGATGTGGGCGGGCAACGCGGCCATCACCATCCTGCCCAGCCTGCAGACCCTGCCTTTCGATCCGCTGAAGGACCTGGCGCCGATCTCGATCTCGCTGCGCATGCCATCGATCATGATGGTCAACAACGACCTGCCGGTGAAGTCGATCGCCGAGCTGATCGCCCACGCCAAGGCCAATCCCGGCAAGCTCTCGTACGGCACGCCGGGCGTCGGCACGCCGCAGCACGTGGCGGGCGAGCTGTTCTGCCATCTGGCCGGCATCAAGATGGAGCACATCCCCTATCGCGGCGCCAACCTCGCCGACGTCATGAGCGGCGTCGTCCAGGTCGGCATCCAGAACGCCGGCGCCAGCCTGCCGCTGGTGCGCGACGGCCGCGTGCGCGGCATCGGCATCACCTCGCTGCAGCGCTCGCCCAACGCACCCGACTTGCCGACCTTCAACGAATCTGGCTTTCCGGGCTTCGAGGCGACCTCGTGGTTCGCCCTGATGGGTCCGGCCGGCCTGCCCAAGCCGATCGTCGACAAGGTACGCGCCGAATCGCTGAAGGTCCTGGCCGATCCGGAGATGAAGCAGAAGTTCGCAACCCTCGGCCTCGACACCGTCGGCAGCACGCCTGAGGAGACGAGCGCCGCCATCGCCGGCGACATTCCCAAGTGGGCCAAGGTGATCAAGGACGCCAACATCAAGGTGGGCAACTAAGGAATGGATTTTTCGCGTCTCGCCGCGGCGCTCGAGGGCAACGCGGCGCTGCAGCGGCGTGCGCGGCTGGCCGCGCTTTCCTTCGCGGTGCTGGGCGGCACGGAGCCGGTCACCGTCCGCGTCGGCGAGCGTATCGTCGTCGAGAAGGGTGCCGCCGCGAACGCCGCCTTCGGCCTGACGGCCTCGCCGGCAAGCTGGGCCGAGTTCGCCAAGCCGGTGCCGGCCGTCGGCTTCCAAAGTCTGGTCGGCATGCAGCGCGTCGGCCATTTGCAGATCGAGGGCGACATCCTGGCCTGGGGCCGCCACATGCTGTTCGTGGAGCAGCTCTTTGCCGCGCTGCGGCCTTCCGTACCGACACGGAATCCGGCAGCCGTTGGCGCACCGGTCATCGAGCCGGTGGTCGGCCGCTATCTGCGGATGGACTTCAATGGCCGACCGCATCGCCTCTATTTCGAGGAGGCGGGGCAGGGCATACCCTTGCTCTGTCTGCACACTGCGGGCGCCGACGGCCGGCAGTACCGCGAACTGCTGAACGATCCGGCCGTCACCGCGCGCTTTCGCGTCATCGCCTTCGACCTGCCGTGGCATGGCAAGTCGTCGCCGCCCGCGGGCTTCGAGGCCGAGGCTTACCAGCTCACCACGCAGCTCTACGTCGATACCGTGATGGCCGTCTCGCGCGCCCTCGGCCTGGCGCGGCCCGTGGTATTGGGCTGCTCGATCGGCGGCCGCGCCGTGCTGCACCTGGCGCTACGCCACGGCGGGCATTTCCGCGCGGCCATCGGATTGCAGTCGGCGACGCATGCCGAGCCTGGCGCCGACACGCGGCTGCGCGATCTCGGTGTGCTGTACAGGCCCGATGTCCACGGCCAGGAGGCGGCGGCCGGCTCGGTCGCCTGCCTGATCGCGCCGACCTCGCCCAGCGCCGACAAGTGGGAGACGCTGTGGCACTATATGCAGGGCGGCCCGTCCGTCTTCCTGGGCGACCTGCACTACTATTTCAACGACGGCGATCTCAGGAACGCCGACCTCGCCGGGCTGGACGGCAAGTGCCCGCTGTATTTGCTGAGCGGCGAGTACGACCTCTCGGCAACGCCCGAGCTCACGGCCGAGCTCGCACGCTTGACGGGCGCTCGGCACTTCGAGGTCATGAAAGGCATGGGGCATTTTCCGATGTCTGAGAGCCCTGCCGAGTTCCGCAAGTATCTGATGCCTGTGCTCGACCGTATCGTCGCGGGCTAACGCTCCTCGACGATCCGGCCGTCGGGATAGACCGTGACTTTGCTCGGCACGCCCTTCGGCCGTGTCGGCACGGGATCGCGCGAGACGTCGGCCTTCCATGACCCGTCGTTCTGGCGGTTGAGGCTCTTCACGCGATAGCCTTCGGACTGGATCCGGTCGCGCGACAGCGACTCGGTGTTGGGGTAGCGGCCGCCGTAGGAGGCCGAAGGCTGCGGCGCCGGCGAGGAGGGGGCGACGATTGTCGGCGGCGGCGGCAGGGCGCCGGGAGACATCGTCTCCGGCATGCGACCGCCGTTGCCGATCGAGCCCGGCGCATACTGCGCCAACGCTGGCGTCGCCAGGGTCACGATCACGAGGGCAGTAACAAGGAGTGTGCGCATGATCCGGATATGGTCGGTCCGGCGGCGCCCACAAGTCTATACACTAGTATGAGAGCGGCAGCGCTGGCGGGACGCAAACGAGGAGTAAACCGTCCCGCCAGGCCGGGTTGCAGAGACCCTCTCGGGCCTACTGCTCCCTAACCGTGCCGTTCGGCTCGAGAATCACGGCGATCTCGACGTTGTTCTTCATCGCCTTGGCCGCCCAATTGCCGGCCATATCGCGGGTGAGGCTCTTGACGCCGGTGTAGCCCTTCTTTTCCAGCTCTGCCTTGGCTGCCGCCTCGGCGGCGGACGGGTTCATCGGGCTCTTGGGCTGGGCAGTATTGGGGTTGCTGGTGGCACCGGGCAGGGACCGCTGGTCGCGGCCTTCCGGCGTGCTGGGGGCCTGCACCTGGGCGTGGGCCACGCCGGCCGCGGCGATCAGGGCGAGGGTCGCCAGGGTCGTGCGGATCATGGTCTTCCTCCTTGAATGGGTTGCCGAACGCCGACTGAACGCGACCCGGCACGAGGTGTTGCATGACAAATATCGTGCAACCCGACGGGCATCGGCCGCATGTCCGCCATAATCGCGCTGGCCGGCCGCCCGCAACGGTTCCGGTCGCGCTTGCGTGGCATGTGAGGAAGGATCAGCATTCGCGGTGGCATCACGCATAGGAGGCGTCCGTGCCCGGCAAGGCTTTCGTCATGGCGTTCGTATGGAGCGGCTGGCTGATCGCTTCGGTGATCGCCTTCATGATCGTTGCCTACGCGGGCTTCTTCGGCATCGGCGTGGTTGGTCTCATGATCTGGTTCGTCACCGCCCGTGTCGACATGGAGCAGGATGGCGTGGTCGGCGCCGGCGTGTCGCCGAGCTTCCTTGCCCAACAGATCAAGGTCAGGACCGAGATGTCGCGCGCCGAGCGGGCAGCGTTGCATGGCCGGCAGCTGCTCGAGAAACAGTCGACGCGCTTTTTCCGCTATCTCGGCATCGGGCTGACGCTTGGCGGATTCGGCG
Source organism: Reyranella sp. (assembly GCA_035296945.1). Classification (GTDB taxonomy): domain Bacteria; phylum Pseudomonadota; class Alphaproteobacteria; order Reyranellales; family Reyranellaceae; genus Reyranella. The sequence continues at coordinate 4,168 of DATGZZ010000634.1, read as the reverse complement.
GCTTCCTGCTCTTCCAGATCTGACGGCTATTTCTTCCTGCCGACGCAGTCCTTGTAGGTCACGGTCTGGCGGGCGCCTTCCTCGACGAAGGCCGTGTCGCCCTTGCTCCAGAACACGAAGGTTTCGCCCTCGTTGGCGTAGCGGATGCCCGAGCCCGACAGGGTCTGCGGCAGGGTGAGCTTCTTGCCGTCCGCCAGGGTGACGATGACGCGGCCGCCGGGGATCGGCCGGCCATCGGGCGCCGTGCGCGTCGGTCCGTCGAAATACTCTGCCGAGAGCGACTTGCCCTCGGCGCAGCTGTACTGGACGGTGGCGACAGGCGCCTGCGCCAGGGCGACACCTGCGGTCAGGAACACAAAGGCGGCGACAGACTTGCCGAGCATGGCGATTCTCCTCGGCCGCAACGCTGCCCGCGCGACATCGCTTTGTCCATGCCGCCGTCAGCGCTCCCTGACGTTGCCCGAGGCATCGATCTCGACATTGATTTCCGGATTGCTGCCGGGCCGCCGCATGCCCGGAGGGTCCCGTCGAACGCCCCGGGCGGAAAAGGTGCCATCGCCGTTGGGTGTGACGTTGCGCAGGTCGCGGTAGCCCTGCTCCTCGAGCTTGCGTCGGGCCGCGACCTCGTCGTTGCCGGCATTGGGCGTCACCGATGTCGAAGGGCTGGGCAGCTCGGCCTGGTTCGGCAGCCGGTTCGTCGGGTTTTGCGCTTGCGCAATGCCGCCGGCGGCGGTCAAGGCAGCGGCAAGAAGGATGGTTCGCATGGTGGTCCTCCAAAGAGATCGATGCGCTCGTTGAACGTGCGATCGCGGTGCGGCGTTGCTATCAAGAGGCATGAGCCTCGAATCCGTCCGCGCCTTTCTGGCAAGCCGCGCTCCCGACATCGCCATCGTCGAACTGGACGGCAGCACCGCCACGGTGGCGCTCGCCGCCGCGGGCCACGGCGTGCAGCCGGCGCAGATCGCCAAGACCCTGTCGCTGCGCGTGCGCGAGCGCAACCTGCTGGTCGTCACCAGCGGCGAGGCGCGGCTCGACAACAAGAAGGCCAAGGCGGTGTTCGGCGGCAAGCCGCGCATGCTGACGGCGGAGGAAGTGGTGGCGATCACCGGCCACCCGGTGGGCGGCGTCTGCCCGTTCGGCCTGGCGACGCCGCTGCCGGTCTATTGCGACGTGTCGTTGAAGGTCTTCGACGAGGTCGTGCCGGCGGCGGGCTCCACGCGTTCGGCCTTGCGCATCAATCCGCTGCGCATGGCCGAATTGGTTGAGGCCGAGTGGGTCGACGTCTGCGGTGCGAGGGACTAGGCGGCGTTGCGTCTGCCCCAGCGCTCGAGATAGTCGATGCAGAAGGCGAGGTCGGTGACGTCGACATAGCGCCGGCCAATGTCGCGCAGGTTGTCGCGATGCGGGCCTTCTTCGATGTCACCGACGCAATCCTCCGGCACCAGGGTGCGGAAGCGGTGGCTGAAGGAATCCAGCGCACTGCCACGGATGCACCCCGAGGTGTTGCAGCCGGTCACGATCATCGTGTCGACGCGTTCCTTCATGAAGTAGTTGGCCACGCCCGTCTCGAAGAAGATCGACGGGCCCTTCTTGGTCACCTTGAGATCGTAGCTGGGCTCGTAGATGCGCGGATCGAGCGCCGTGCTGGGATGGTCGTGCAGGAAGGTCTGCTTCACCGCGGTGATCTTCCAGTAGGGCATCTCGCGCTCGTTCATATAGGCGGTGTTGCACACCGCCACCGGAGCGCCGACGCGCCGCGCGACCTCGAGCAGCCTCGCCGTGTTCTCCAGCGCCCGCATGACCAGCGGCGCACCACCCAGCGGGTATTGCGGATCGGTGAAGCCGAGCTGGAAGTCGACCACGACGATACCGGGCTTCTCGCCGGTCCCGACGGAGATTTCGCCGTAACTGCGCCGCTGATAGTCATCGGTCATGGTGGAAGAATAGACCGCCTGTGCGTCAGCAAAAAGCCCACCCCGCCGGAACGGGGTGGGCCATCTTGAGGCGAGATCGCCAGTTTTAGCGGTCAAGCTCAACGGGTCTGCGTCACCGCGCCCTGGCTGTCGAGGACGACCGCCACGGGGGCGTTGCGCTGGTCGCGCGCCACGGCGCGCCAAGTGCCGTCGGCGGCGCGTTGCAGGCCGCGCACGCTGGTGTAGCCGCTCTTCTCGATCTGCGTGCGCGCCACGGCCTCGGCGACCGTCGGCGTGGGGTCGCTGCGCGGGCCGAGCGCGTCGCTCTGCACCTGCTCACGCGGCATGGTGGCGCCGCCGATCGGCGAGCGCGCCTCGGCCTGCGTGACGGCAGCGGCGAGGACCAGGACAAAGGCGATGAGGGGACGATTCATTGACGCGTACTCCTTTACTACTCAGGCTGATGAACGCGGCTGATCCTGCCCACGAATGCGGCGACATCGTGATGCAATGACGCAGCATGCGTGCTGCGATCACTCAAACGGCGGCGACGCCGATGACCGAATCGTGCAGCCAGAGAATGGCGACGTAGGCCACCGTGCCGATCACCACGACGATCACATCGTTGCGACCGAACGACTCGACGACAGGTGCACCCGCATCGCCGCGCCGCTTAACGGCGATGCGATCGTAGATCGCCCACGCGAGCAGGCTGCCGAACAGCAGCAGCGAGCCGAGATCGCCGTTCACCAGCAGATGCGACAGCGCCCACGCCTTGACCGCGACCAGCATGGGATGGCGCAGGATCGACTTGATGCGGTTGGGCGGCGCGTAGGTTGCCGCGAGCGCCACCAGGGCGAACCACAGCAGTACCAATGCAATGGGATGGAACAGTGAGAAGGGCGGGTTCCAGACCTGGATGTAGCCTGCGCTGCGGTAGCGGCTGAACCCCCAGACGATCAGCACCAGGCCGACGGCGGCGACCAGCGAGTACAGTCCCTTGTAGGGGCCGTCGCCCAGCCGGCCGATCGCTGCCGCCCGCGCACCACGCAGGGTCGTGAAGACGTGGATGCCCAGGAACAGCACCAAGCCAAGGATCAGCATGCCCATGGCTCAATCTACCATGCACAGCCCTGTGGACTGATTCTGATGCCTCACGAATGCCGCGTTTGGGAGCCGGAGAAGGCGCGATTTCGGTGCATCTGCAGCAACCACGGCGCTGGCGGCCGCGTTCCTTAGCTACGACCAGGGGTGGTTGTTGGGGGCTACAGATGCGATTCCTATCCGTTGTCTGCTCTGTCCTCGTCCTCACCGGTCCGGCCTTCAGCCAACACCTCGCGTTGACACCGGCCAAGCCCGATTGTGCGCCCGGCGACCCTGATTCCCTGGAAATCAGCTGGACGACCCCCTGCGACAGGGGCGACTGGTTGTTCGATACTCAGAAAGGCTGCCGCATGTGGGACTGGCATCCCGAGCCGGAAGACAAGGCGCAATGGAACGGCGCTTGCCGCGCCGGTCAGCCCGACGGCTGTGGCGAGGCGCAGTGGTTCGAGCATGGCCGGCCGATCGACCACTTCGTCGGCACCTACCGCGACGGCAAACGCGAAGGCGCTGGCTACTACAAATGGAACGACTCGGTGAGCTTCGAGGGCAGCTACGCCAACGACGTGCCGCAGGGGCGGGGCACTCTGCGCATCGACGACGCGGTACTGACCGGAGAGTGGAGCAAGGGCTGTCTGGCGACCGCCGGCAAGGTCGTGGCGATCGGTGTTCCGCGCCTGTCGTGCGGCCCGGTCGGCAAGCCCAAACCGAAAGTGGCCGACCGCTAGAGCCAGTGCGCCAGAATCCCGACCAGGCCCGAGGCCACGATCGGGTAGGCGGGGTTGATCTTGGTCTTCAGCAGCAGGAAGAACACGACGATCGCGACCGCTGCGTAGAGCGCGTCGGTGATCGCGCCGCGGCCCATGATGATGGCGCCCGCCAGCACCAGGCCGACCGAGACCGAGCCCAGTCCAGTCTGGATCGCCGGCCGCCAGCGCCAGGTCGCGAGATGGGTCCAGACCCGCCCGATCACCCAGGTGAGGATCCCGGTCGGCAGGAAGAACGCGATCAGGGCGACGGCCGCGCCAGTCAAGCCTGCGGCCACGTTGGGCACCCCGGCTTGGGCTGCAATGGCACCGATCGAGACCACCATCATCATGTTGGGCCCCGGCGCGAGCTGGCCCAAGCTGTAGAAATGCAGCATCTCTGGGAAG
>DATGZZ010000633.1:0-2708 GCA_035296945.1 Reyranella sp. | reverse complement strand
GCCGCCCGCCGGCGGCGGGCTTGGCGGCGATCCACGCGGCTCGGCGCTGCGTGCCGACCGCGCAGACCTGCCGGTATACGCCTCGGCGGAAGGCGGTGGCGGCGCGATTATCATCACCAACGAGCCGATCGACTATGTGCGCCGACCGGAGCCCTTGCTGTCCGTCCGTGACAGCTATGGCTGTTACGTGATTGGCGACAGCATGAGCCCGGCCTATGAACAGGGGGACTTGCTGCTCATCCATCCCGGCCGGCCGGTGCGGCCGGGCGACGACTGCGTGTTCGTGCGCGACCAGGGCGATGGCTCGCAACACGCCCTGGTCAAGCGCCTGCTGCGCATCACGCCGGAGAAATGGCGGGTCCGCCAGTTCAATCCAGCAAAGGATTTCGATCTCGATCGCGGGCAGTGGCAGAAGGCCCAGCTGATCGTCGGCAAGTACGCCCGCTAGTGCCGGACTATAGGAAATATTCCTATCTCGCCCGATCAGGGCGCTGCGGATCGGCGCCATGAAGGCGATCATCGTGGGCGGCGGCATCATGGGGCTGGCGATCGCATGGGCCCTGGCGCGCGCGGGGCATGCGGTCGAATTGTTCGAGCAGGGCCCGCTGCCCAATCCGCTGGCCTCGTCGATGGACGAGCATCGCCTGATCCGCCATCCCTACGGCGACCAGGCGGGGTACGCGCGCATGATCGACCAGGCCTACGCCGCCTGGGACCTGATGTGGGGCGATCTCGGCCAGCGTCTCTACGCTGCCACCGGCACGCTGGCGCTCACCGGCAACGGCGAGACCTGGGCAGAGCGCTCGGCCGCCGTATTGGCCGGCATCGGCAAGTCGATGAAGGAGTTGCCGCTCGACGAGCTGCCACGGCGCTTCCCACAGCTCGACGCGCGCGGCGTCGAGCGCGCCTTCTGGATGGACGCCGGCGGCGTGCTGTTCGCCCAGGACATCGTCACGGCGCTGGCGCGGCATCTCGCCGGGCGGCCTGGCGTGACCCTGCACGCCGAGACGCCCGTCCGCACGGTCGATCTCGAGCATGGACGGATCGTCACCGACGCCGGCGCACGTCACGACGCCGACATGGTCGTGGTCGCAGCGGGTGCGTGGGTCAGCCGGCTGCTGGCGGAGGAGCGCCGACTGGTCCCGTCCCGTCAGGTCGTCATCTATTTCAACCTGCCTGCCGACCAGCGCGCGATCTGGGCGAAAAGCCCGATGGTGATAGACAAGACCGGCGAGGTCGGCCTGTACCTTGTGCCGCCGGCCGAAGGCCGCGGCCTCAAGATCGGCGACCACGTCTTCAGCCAGACCGGCGACCCATCGGCCGACCGCCACGCGCATGAAGAGGAAATGCGGCCCTTGCTGCGACGCTGCCGCGACCTGATCAAGGACTTCGATCGTTGGCGCATCGACCGGCTGAAGGTCTGCTTCTACACGGTGACCGAGGACGAGCGTTTCGTCGTCGAGAAGCAGGGTGCCAAGGGCTGGCTGATGTCGCCCTGCTCGGGCCACGGCTTCAAGTTCGGGGCGGTGATGGGGCTGGAGCTGGCACGCACCATTGCGACGGGACGCGATCCTGCGGCGCATGCGCGCTGGGCGGCCGGCCTGGAAGGCGATAAACCCTCCTGACAAAATGACGATCTGAATCAGGGAGAAGACACGCCATGGCTTCCCGCAAGCGACGCACCAACGGCACCCCGAAGGCCACCGGAATGCGTCAAGGCCTCGCGACCTACGGCGATGCGGGCTTCTCGCTGTTCCTGCGCAAGGCCTTCATCAAGGCCGGCGGCTACTCCGACGACGCGCTCGACCGGCCGATCGTCGGCATCACCAACACCTTCAGCGACTACAATCCCTGCCACGGCAACGTGCCCGACCTGATCGAAGCGGTGAAGCGCGGCGTCATGCTGGCGGGGGCGCTGCCCATGGTCTTCCCGACCATTTCGATCCACGAGAGCTTCTCCCATCCCACCAGCATGTTCCTGCGCAACCTCATGTCGATGGACACCGAGGAGATGATCCGCGCCCAGCCGATGGATTCGGTGGTGCTGATCGGCGGCTGCGACAAGACCCTGCCGGCCCAGCTCATGGCCGCGGCCAGCGCCGATCGGCCCGCCGTCGTGCTGCCGGTCGGGCCGATGCTGGTCGGCCACTTCAAGGGCGAGGTGCTGGGCGCCTGCACGGACTGCCGCCGCCTGTGGGGACAGTATCGCGCCGGCACGTTCTCCGAGAGCGACATCGAGAAGGTGAGCGAGCGGCTGGCGCCGACCAAGGGCACCTGCATGGTGATGGGCACCGCCAGCACCATGGGCTGCATCGTCGAGACGCTGGGCATGGGCCTGCCCGGCAGCGGCTCTATACCGGCGACGCATTCCGATCGCCTGCGTGTCGCCGAAGCAAGCGGCAGGCTTGCCGCCGAGATGGCGAAGAAGCAGGGCCCGCGCCCCAGCGAGATCATGACCGCGGCCGCCTTCCGCAATGCGCTCACGGTGCTGCAGGCGATCGGCGGCTCGACCAACGCGCTGGTCCATCTCACCGCCGTCGCACGCCGTCTCGGTGTCGATATCGAGCTGGATGAATTCGACCAGATCGGCCGCAACGTGCCGGTGCTGGTCGACCTCAAGCCGTCGGGCGACCACTACATGGAGCATTTCCATTGGGCCGGCGGCAACTCGCGCCTGATGCGCGAGATCCGCACGCATCTCGACGAGA
>DATGZZ010000632.1:0-3343 GCA_035296945.1 Reyranella sp. | reverse complement strand
GCGTGCGACCACCGGGTCGAGGAAGTAGGCGACGACGATGCCGACCACGAACGGCAGCAGGATGTCGTTCAGCAGCCACAGCGTCACCAGGAAGACGGCGGCCATCGCCACCCAGAAGCGCCAGCGTGCGGGCTGGCTGATCACGGTCATCGGTCAGCCCCCGCGTACGACAATCAGCGTACCTGCAATCGCCACTTGTCGGCTTCCTTGTCGAGCGCCAGCCCGGCCGACGCCAGGGTGCGCTGCAGCTCGTCGGTAGTGCCGAAATATTCCAGCCTGAGCTCGGCGCGATCGGACTCGAGCTGGCGCACGACCACGCTCTTCAGCGCCGGCACGCCGCCCAGGCGCTGGCGCACCTGCACCCAGTCGCCGAGCGCCCGGATCGGCACGTAGACGTCGATCGTGTCCTGCGAATCGCGGCGCACCGTGGCGACGCTGCGCCACTGCTCGTCCATCTTTTGGTGGATCTGCTGGGCCGCGGTGGCGAGCTGGGCCGAGTCAGGGACCGCCGTGCGCGGGATCTCGCTGCGCGCGCCGGTCTGGGCGTCGTAGCGCAGGCCTCCGACGGTCAGCGGCCCGCCATCCTTGTCGCCCTCGACGATCGCCACGACGATGGTCGGCGCGCGATAGCGCTCGTTGAGGCGGGCGAGAGCGGAGACGTCGCCGACATAGAGCTCCTCGGCCGTCACCGCATTCTGGTCGAGCTGGTCGCCGCGCAGCACCGTCACCGGCACCGCGCTGCCGGCGGTATCGAGCGTCCGCCACGCCTCGCGCCAGGCATTGCGGTCGTCGAGCGGCTCGACGCCTGCCTTGCCCTTCCACAGCGGAATGATCAGCGCAGCCCGCGACACCGTCTCGGCGATCTTGACACCGGCCTGCCCCAGCCAGGCTTTCACGGGATCGGGCTGGAACACGACGTTGAGCGTGGCGATGTAACGGCCAGGCGCGGAACGTTCGCGCACGAACTCGATGCCGCGCACCATGCCTTCGAGGTTGCCGTCGCTCGGGATCGTCACCCGGGCGCGGTCTTCCGGCGCCACGACGCGGTCGACCAGCATCTTGGCCGCCTTGCGGCGGGCTTCGGCGATGCCCTGCTGGCGCGCCTGCACGGCGTCGGGAGCCGACACGTCGACATCGACGCCAGTCACCGTGTAGGTGTTGCTGGCCTGGGCCAATGCGACACCGCACAAGGAGAAAGCCGTCAGCAGGGCAATGAAGATCGTGGAAAACCAGCGGACTGGCGGCATTGCGGGGGTCCGGTTTTTGGCTATGTTCGCGCGGCCACCTATCTAGCACGAATGAGCCCGGCTTGAGCAAACAAGGCCATAACAGCCCGCCCCTCACCTACAAGGACGCCGGCGTCGATATCGACGCGGGCGATGCATTGGTCGAGCACATCAAGCCGTTGGCGCGCAGCACCGACCGCCGCGGTGTCATGGGCGGCCTGGGCGGCTTCGGCGGCCTGTTCGACCTCAAGGCGGCGGGCTTCAAGGACCCGATCCTCGTCTCGGGCACCGATGGCGTGGGCACCAAGCTCAAGGTGGCGATCGAGGCCGGCATTCCCGACACGGTCGGCATCGACCTGGTGGCGATGTGCGTCAACGACATCGTCGTCCAGGGTGCCGAGCCGCTGTTCTTTCTCGACTACTACGCCAGCGGCAAGCTCGATGTCGAAGCCGGTCGCCGCGTCGTCGCCGGCATCGCCGAAGGGTGCCGGCGCGCGGGCTGTGCGTTGGTCGGCGGCGAGACGGCGGAGATGCCCGGCATGTATGCCGACGGCGACTACGATCTTGCCGGCTTCTCGGTTGGCGCTGCCGAACGCGATGCCCTGCTGCCGCGACCTGACATCGCGCCGGGCGACGTCGTGCTCGGCCTGGCGTCGAGCGGCGCGCATTCCAACGGCTATTCGCTGGTGCGCCGCGTCGTGGCGCGCAGCGGCCTGAGTTACGACGCCGCTGCGCCTTTCGCCAAGGGATCGCTCGGCCAGGTGCTGCTCGAGCCGACGCGCATCTACGTGAAGCCGCTGCTGGCGGCGATGCGCGCGACCGGCGCCATCAAGGGGCTGGCACACATCACCGGCGGCGGGCTGCCGGGCAACGTGCCGCGCTGCCTGCCCGACGGCACGCGCGCGCGCCTCGACGCTCGGCAATGGTCGGCGCCGGCCGTGTTCCGCTGGCTGCGTGAGGTGGGCCAGGTTCCGACCGACGACATGCTGCGCACCTTCAACTGCGGGCTCGGCATGATCGTCGTCACCGCGCCCGCCGATGCCGCGACGGTCGCCAAGGCGCTGATCGACGCCGGCGAGAGCGTGTGCCCGGTGGGCCGCATCGAGGCGGCGCCGCAAAGCGAAGCCGACTGCGTGGTCGATCACGCCGAGAGCCTATGGCGAAGCTGAAGGTCGGGATCCTGATCTCGGGACGCGGCAGCAACATGGCCGCCCTGATCGAGGCGGCGAAGGCGGCGGACTATCCGGCCGAGATCGCCGTGGTCGTGAGCAACGTAGCCGGCGCGCCGGGACTCAAGACCGCTCAGGACGCAGGGGTTGCGACGGCAGCGATCTCCCACAAAGGATTTGCCGACCGCGAGAGCTTCGACCGCGCCGTCTCGGCCGAGCTGGAGAAGCATGGCGTCGGGCTGGTGGCGTTGGCGGGCTTCATGCGCATCCAGAGCCCGTGGTTTCCGGCGCACTGGAAAGATCGCATCATCAACATCCATCCCTCGCTGCTGCCGGCCTTTCCCGGCCTGCGCGTCCAGCAGCAGGCAATCGATGCCGGTGCCCGCATCAGCGGCTGTACGGTGCATTTCGTCACGGCAGACCTCGATGCCGGCCCGATCATCGCCCAGGCAGCGGTGCCGGTGCTGCCGGACGATACCGCCGACACGCTTGCAGCGCGCATCCTGCGCCAGGAGCACCGCCTGTATCCGACGGTGGTGCGCTGGTTCGCCGAGGGCCGCCTGTCGGTCGCGGGCTCCCGGGTGGCGGTGGCCGGCGTGTCGCAGGGCGCCACCCTCCTCTTCTCGCCCGACCCCTAGTTCGCTATAACAACCACACCAAAACGAGGAACGATCAGGCTATGGCCGACCAGCAGGAAAACTACCCCGCCCATCTCAGCACCTACACGTCGTTCAACAAGCTCGTGCTGTTCACGATTCTGTTCGTCGTGCTGCTGCTGTCCTGCATGGCGCTGGGCCTGGTCGGCAACGCCCACATCTTCGCCCTGCTGCTCGGCATCGGCGGCACGCTCGCGCTGCTGGTGGCCTTCGCCGTCATGAGCTGAGGACGAGTCAAGCGGCACTTCCAAATGGAAAGGCGGTCTAATAGGCGCCTTTTTGTTTGCTCCTA
>DATGZZ010000631.1:0-6601 GCA_035296945.1 Reyranella sp. | reverse complement strand
ACTGGATAAGCGCCGGACAGATCATGTCGCCGTCCTCGGCGACGCAATTCCAGGCCGCAGATCCCGCCTTGCCGTAGGGTACGACGCGGCCATAGACGCCGAGAGCCTGCGGGTCCGCAGCAAACTCCGCGATGATGGCCTGCAGCCAGTCTCGATCACAGACGCAGTCGTCGTCGGTGAAGACCACAATGTCGGCGGCCGCTTCCCGGATCGCGATATTGCGCGAGATCGCCACGCCTACCGTGCTGGTATGAATGTAGCGCACGCGGTCATCGGCAATGGCCGCTATTGCGTCGCGCGTGGCGTTGTCGGTGCTCTGGTCGACAACGACGAGCTCGAAGTCCGTGAACGAGTTGGCAAGCACGCTGGCAACAGCGCGTTGCGCCTTCTGCGCGCGATTACGCGTGCAAACGAGCACGGACAAGGACGGATTCCTTGATCCCACCACACACCCATCCAAGCGTCCGGACCCACCGGATCACCCAAAGTCCCGAATGCACCCGATCCCAACGGGCGCATCCACACACATCCCACGGGCGCATGATGAGCCGCCTTTACGCCCATCGCTCGTGTCTTTCCGGTGGCTTGCCCACGGCTAGATCACTGGCACGCCGCCCAGCGCCGTGGAGAATGTGACAATGAGCAATGCGGATCCGGCGATACCTCCGTCTGGCGAAAGGCCCGGCGTGTCGCGGCGGCGTATCGCCATCAACTTCCTGACGCTGGCGGCGACCAACGTATCCGGCCTGCTCATCACGATCCTGGTCAGCGTCTATGTTCGCCGCGCCATGGGTCCGGAGGCGATCGGCCAGGTGAGCTGGGCCATGGCGGCCGTGGCCTATCTCTCGGTGCTGGTCAGTCCGGGCCTGCTTTTTGTCGGCCAGCGCCGGCTCGCCCAATCGCCGGAGGCGAGCCAATCGGTGATCGCACTCGTGCTCACCCTGCAGACGCTGCTGGCTTGCGTGGCTTATGCTTTTGTCCTCGTCGCGGCGTCGCTCGAACCGCGCGGACCCGTCGTCAGCGTCCTGCTTGTCATCCAGGGCGCGACGCTCTTCGCCACTGCCTGGAACACGGGCTGGGCTCTGCAGGCTCATGAACGCATGGTGGCGCCCAGCCTGGCGGCGCTGGCCATCAACGTCCTGCAGCTTCCGGCCCTGATGCTGCTGGTGCATGGGCCGGAAGATCTCACGCTCTACGCAATCCTTGTCGTCGCTTTTGCTTTCGGTACCGTTGCGTTCAACTTCTTCTATCTCGCCCGCCGCCGCATCCTGCGGCCATTGCGGCTGCGGCCGACGCTCGCCGGCCTGCGCGGCATGCTCCGCGAGGCCTGGCCGCTGGCCCTCACCCAGGCAGCGCTGCTTGTGATCGCCAACAGCAGCATCCTGCTGCTGGGTTTCACCGATGGCGACGATGCGGTCGGGCAGTTCGCCTCGGCCTATCGACTCATGTTGGTCGCCAACGTCGTCACTGCCGCCCTATGGAACGCCTACTTTCCGGCCTTCGTTCGCACCGAACGCAGTCCCGAGCAGGCGGTGCGCCTGTCGCGCGAGTATCTCGGCCTGCTTGCCTGGATGGGCCTGCCGACGGCGGCTCTCGGCTGGGCCTTCGGTCGCCACGTGGTGGAGCTGCTCTACGGCCCGGCATTCGCGCCTGCCGGCCGCTACTTCGAATGGCTCTGTCTGGCGATCGGCTTCAACTTCCTGAACTATGGCGTGGTGTCCGCCCTGGTGCCGTGGGGCCGGGGCGACCTGCAGCTCAGGATGACCGCCGCCGCCGCCGTACTCAATCTCGCGGTGACCGCGATAGCAGTGCCGCTCTACGGAGCGTGGGGAGCCGTCGCCGCCGTCTTCGCCTCGGAAATGCTCGGACTGGCGCTTGGCATCGCCACACGCCGCAGCCTTGGCCTGTACTGGCATCCCATCCTGCCGGCTGTCCTGCCGCCCCTGCTCTGCTCGGCCGCCGCGGTCGGCATCATTGCCGCACTGCCGCGCCGATTGGACCACCTGTGGTGGCTGGAACTGGCAGGCGGCGCGCTCATGGTCGGCGTGTGCATGTTGCTGCTCGAACGCCACAGGCTGCGTTACGCTTGGAAGGCCTTCCGTTTGCGCTGACTACACGTCATCGGCGGTTGCCTCCGGCCACAGCAGTGAGCGCGCCTTTTCAACGATGAAGGTGGAGCGGGCTTCGGCGTCCGGCTGGACCTGACGCGTCCGACACCAGGTAAGGAACTCGTCGGGTTGCAGCAGCACTCGAAGCCAAGGCGTCGCAGCTGTTCGGCAGTTTTCTTCCCACTCCAGGGCGCGTTCGTGCCACGCTGCATAGGTCGCTGGCAGGTCGCCGAACATCGACACGGCAGCGTCATAGTCGCCAGGCCGATACCAGGGAACGATTAAAAAGATCCGCCTGCCCATTGCCTGCGCCCGTCTTGCCCCACTTCCGCAGAGGCGCAATTTTTTCCCACGAACTCTTGTATCCGACGGTCAAAGGCGGCGCTGCGGCCAGGGAGTCTTGTCGGTCCAGTGTCGCCGAATGAACACAAGCGCGCGGCGTCGTTTTGCGATGCCCTTCTCAACGAAGGGATGTGGGGTGAGAACGCGATGCCACTTGAGATAGATCCGGAAAGGGTGTGGACACTGAGCGACAACGGCAAACAGATCCTGATGGAACTTCCACCGTTGCTGCTGCCCGGCCACGACGAACCGATCCTTGTCAGGATGCGGTTCAACGCCGAGATCATCGACGGCTTCCTGGAGCGTCTGATGGCGCTCCGATCGATGATGCTGTCCGCGCCGCCCTAGTGCTCGCAGTCGCGCTCGTCAGCGGGCGGCGTTGGCTGTGCCGATGCGCAACGGGACCACGGTTCCCCAGTCGTCATCCATGTCGCCATGGTCAATGCCGGTCTCGCGCAGCAGGACGGTGCCCAAGTTAGTCTTCGCCTTCTCGAGGGCCTGCAGTTCGTCCAGGCTGTCGGGGTTGGTGCGCTGGGTGAGCCGCTCCAGGGCGATCAGGCGTCGCTGCTTCTCGGAGGCGGCGCGCGCCTCGCTGATCAGCAGGGTGAGCGCCGCGGTCACCGTCGTCGTGTCGAGCTCGCTATGCAGCAGACGCACATACGCCTCGACCTCGCGCTCGCTGGTGAACATGGCCTTCCCCCTCATCTCTCCCGCAGCGACTCGTGCCGATAACGACCGAGCGGCGACAGGAGATAGTCCATTACAGTCCGGGCGCCGGTCTTGATCTCGACCGTAACCGTCATGCCCGGAGACAATGTCAGGGCGCCGTCTGCCCGCTCCATGTTGCCACGGTTGAGTGAAATCCGCGCCACGTACTCAAGCTCTGATGCACCCGCCGCCCGTGTTTCGCTACGCGGCGCGCTGTCGCGGGCGACCGCGTCGCCAGAGATCGCCACCACCTGCCCGGTGACCAGGCCGTAGCGCGTGAAATTGAAAGCGTCGACCTTGATCTCCGCCACCTGGCCGGCCCGCAGGAAGCCGACTTCGCGATTGGGCACGATCGCCTCCACCTCGAGCTCGCTGTCGGCCGGCACCACGGCGAGCAGCGGCTGTGCGGCGGTGACGACACCGCCCACCGTATGCACGGCAAGCTGATGCACGGTCCCGTCGACCGGGGCAGTGAGCTGCTGCTGATTCGCCTTCTGCTTGGCCTTGAGGACTTCCTGCTGGAGGCCGGTCACCTTCTGGTCGGCGCGCGCCAGCTCCTCGAACAGGCTGCGGCGATACTCCGCCACCGTGCGCGCCCGCGTCTCGTCGATTGCCGACATTGCGGCCTCGGCCTCGGTGCCGCGGCTTCGCAGCACAAGCACCTCCTGCTGCTGCGACGTCAGCTCCTGCAGGTCCGCCAGGTATTGCAGCCGCGAACCCAGCTCGCGCTCGGACAGATGCTTGCGCACGCTGACGCGATGCTGGATCAGCGGCATCGTCGTCTCGAGCTTTTCGATCATCGCGGAAAGCGTCGCCAGCTCCGCCTCCTTCTGCTTCTTCTGGCGGTCGATCGAGGCGAGCTTGGCCTCCTGTTCCTGCCTCTGGCTGGCGAGCAGGCCATGATGCAGCTCCGCCTGGGCCGCCGAGGCGTCGGCTGGTGGCAGGAACGCAGGCGAGCCGGCCGCCAGCGCGGCCCGCAGGCGGGCGGCGTCGAGCTGGGCTGCCGCCAGGTCGCCGGTCAACCGGCCGAGCTCGGCAGCGCTGACCGTCGGATCGAGCTCGATCAGGACGTCGCCGGCGCGTACACGCTGGCCGTCGCGCACGTGGATGGCGCGAACGATGCCGGGTTCCAGCGGCTGCACCAGCTTGGTGCGCCCGCTCGGGATGATCTTGCCCGGCGCGACGGAGACGATGTCGACAGTCCCGAACGCCGCCCAGGCCGCCGCAAGGCAGGTCACCACGATGACCGTGATGGTGATGGCGCGGCCGATCGGCGACGGCGGCGTCTCGACGATCTCCAGCGCGGCCGGCAGGAAGGCGAGCTCGGCGCGCGAGCGGCTGGCGCTAGTGGACGGCATGGATTCCTGCCTGCAGTTTGTGGAGAGCGGCGTACCGGCCGGGCGCGCGCATGAGTTCGTCGTGCGAGCCGTCCTCGACAAGGCGTCCCTCGTCGATGGTGAGCACACGATCAGCGATGCGCAGGGTCGAGAGGCGGTGAGCGATGATCACGACTGTCCGGCCATGGGCGATCTGGCGCATGTTCTCCTGGACGATGCGTTCGCTCTCGTAGTCGAGCGCGCTGGTGGCCTCGTCGAAGATCAGGATGCGCGGATCGCCGACCAGGGCGCGCGCGATGGCGACGCGCTGGCGTTGTCCTCCCGACAGGGTGGAGCCGCGCTCGCCGACCACCGTGTCGTAGCCTTCCGGCAGGCGCAGGATGAAGTCATGCGCGCCCGCGAGCTTGGCCGCGCCGACCACGCGGGCCAGCGCCATCGCCGGGTCAGCGAGGGCGATGTTGTCGCGGATCGTGCCGTTGAACAGTACGTTCTCCTGCAACACGACGCCGATCTGGCGCCGCAGCCATGCCGGGTCGGCCATGGCGAGGTCCATGCCGTCGACCAGCACACGGCCGCTTTCCGGTACGTAAAGTCGCTGGATCAGCTTGGCGATCGTGCTCTTGCCCGAACCGGAAAGGCCGACGATGCCCACGACCTGGCCGGCGGCCAGGCTGAAGCTCACATCCTCCAGCACACGCTGACCGTCGGGCCGGTAGCGGAAGTTGACATGGTCGAAGACGATGTTGCCTTCGAGGTCGGGCAGCGCCGCCCGGCCGGGTGCGTAGGTGGGTTCCGTGGGCGTATTGAGGATGTCGCCCAGGCGCTCGACGGACAGCCTGGTCTGGTGGAAATCCTGCCAGATCTGCGCCAGGCGCAGCACGGGAGTGCTGACCCGGCCGGCGATCATGGTGAAGGCGACCAGTTCGCCGATCGTCATGCTGCCTTCGATGGCGAGCTTGGCGCCGAAGAACAGCACCGCGGCATTGACCAACTTGGCGATGAGCTGCACCGATTCGCTGGTCGTGTTGCCGAGGCTGAGTACGCGAAAGCTGGCCGAGACGTAGCTGGCGAGCTGGTCCTCCCAGCGCCGCTGCATCTGCGGTTCGGCCGCCATCGCCTTGACGGTCTCGACGCCCGCGACGTTCTCGACCAGGAACGCCTGGTTCTCCGCGCCGCGCCGGAACTTCTCGTCGAGCCGGCGTCGGAACAGGGGCGCCACGCCGATCGAGATCCCGATGTAGAAGGGAAAGGCGGCAATGACGATCCAGCTGAGCAGTGGCGAGTAGAAGAACATCACCCCGACGAACACGAGGGTGAAGAAGAGGTCCAGAACGAGCGTCAGCGCCGAGCTGGTCAGGAAGACGCGGATGTTCTCGAGTTCGCGCACCCGCGCCACCGAATCGCCGACGCGGCGGCTCTGGAAGTAGGAGAGCGGCAGGGCCATGAGATGGCGGAACAGCCGCGCGCCGAGCTCGACGTCGACGCGGTTGGTCGTATGGGCGAACAGATAGGTTCGCATGATGCCGAGCAGCGTCTCGGCAACGGCGAAGCCCACGATGGCGACCATCACGACCTCGAGCGTGGTGAGGCTGCGATGCACCAGGACCTTGTCGATCACGACCTGGAAGAAGAGCGGCGTGAGCAGGGCGAAGAGCTGCAGGAAGAACGACGCCAGCAACACCTCGCTGAGCAGGCCGCGATACTTGTTGAGTGCGCCCGCGAACCAGCCGATGTCGAACCGCCGGGCGACGTCGCCCAGTCTGGCACGGCGCATCATCAGCACGAGGCGGCCGGTCCATACCCCCTCGAACTGCTGTTGGGTCATGACCTCGGCCTGGCCGGCGCCGGGCGCCTGCACCAGCACCTTGTCCGCGGTCGCCTTGCCCACCAGCAGGAACGAGCCGTCGCGCAGCTCGGCAATGCCCGGCAGCGGCGTGCGCGCCAGCCGCGCCCACCGCGTCGACAGGCTGCGCGCCTTGAGGCCGAGCTGACGCGCGGAGCGGAGCATCTCGACGACCCCGACCGGTTTGCCGGCCAGGCCGAGCTGGTGATGGAGCTGGGCCGGTTCCGCTGCCACGCCCTGCAGACGCAACAGCGAAACGAGGG
>DATGZZ010000630.1:0-3687 GCA_035296945.1 Reyranella sp. | reverse complement strand
GCCTGGGATGAGAAGGCCGGTGCGAAAGCCTTCGAGAATTCCATGAAGATGCTCGACGAAGCGGCCAAGCATCCGAGCGGCCGCATCTCCGGCATGGTCGGACCGGCGCAAATCGACACCTGCGGCGAAGGTTACTTCAAGGAAGCGCACCAGGAAGCCAAGCGGCGCAACATCCCGATGCAGACGCATGCCTGCCAGGCAGTCGTCGAATTCTACGAGATGGTGCATCGCCACGGCAAGACGCCCATCGAATGGCTGGACTCGATCGGCGTGCTGGGGCCCGACCTGGTGATCGGCCACGGCATCTTCCTCAGCGATCATCCGCAGATCCACTATCCGCACGCCAACGACTTCGAACGGCTGCGCGATTCGGGAGCGCAAGTCGCGCATTGCCCGACGGTGTTCGCCCGGCGCGGCATGGTGATGAACTCGATCGGCCGCTACATGAACGCGGGCATCACGGTCGGCATTGGCACCGACACCTTCCCGCACAACATGCTCGATGAGATCCGCCTCGTCTGCTACCTCGCCCGCGTCTTCACCATGAACTACAAGATGGGCACGACGCGGCACGCCTTCGAGGCAGCGACGGTGGGTGGCGCCAAGATCCTGCGCCGGCCCGACCTCGGACGCCTCGCGCCCGGCACCAAGGCCGACTTCTCGCTGGTCGACATGAGCCACCCCTACATGCAGCCGAGCCACGAGCCGGTGCGCAGCCTGATCTACTCGGCGAGCGAGCGCGCCATTCGCCACGTCTACGTCGACGGCGTGCAGGTCGTGAAGGATGGCAAGGCGCTGACGGTCGACGTCGAGGCCGCGACCGCCGGCCTGATCGAGGGCCAGCGCAAGCGGCTCAAGACCGTGGCCCAGCGCGACTGGGCCGGCCGCACTGCCGAGCAGCTGGCGCCGCCGGTCTACGGCAAGAAGGAACGCCTGCCACAGAGCCGCCCGGTGACGTGAGTGACTCCCTAGAGCGGAATGCGATGAGATGGAACCGCATGCGGTTCCATCTCATCGCATTCGCGCGCACTGGAGTTGCGTGTTGCAGGAGGCATGATGGGTCCGGCTGATTCCAGCCGGACCCGTCATGCTCTAGCGGCTCGCCGGAACCACGTAGTCGGCGGGATATGTCGCCTTGAACGCGGGTAGCGCTTCGCAGCGGTCGGAGATCGTGTCGAGAGCGGGATGGCGACCGCGCGGCAGCAGGTCGCGATCGGCGAGCCGGACGTAGCGCATCATGCAGGCAGTGGTGATCCAGGTCTGATCGACACGCGCGTCGGCTGCCCACGACAGCCCTGCCAACCCGGCGAGGCCGCCCTCGGCCTGGGTGCGGCAGCGCGCGATCCACTCCGGCCAGCGATAGGCTTCGGGGCGAATCAGACGCTCGTAGCCAATACCCATGACCTTGTCGATCGTGCCGCTGGCCAGCGCGACGCGTTGCAGAGCCTGTTGGCGCGCCGACCCGCTCGGCGGCAGCAGCGCGCGTTCCGGTCCGACCTGCTGGTCAAGCCAATCGAGGATCGCCCCCGAATCGATCAGCGTCGTGCCGTCGTCCAGGATCAGCGAGGGAATGCGGCCCAGCGGATTGGTCGTGCGCATGGAGTCGAAATCGGCGAAGACCGAGCGCGTGTCGTGCTCGAAGTCGAAACCCAGCAGATGGAGGCTGACCGCGACGCGCCGCGTGTAGGGCGAATCGTATTGGCCGACGAGGATCATGGACGCTTGCCTCGCGTTGTCAGTTCGATGGTCCGCCGTAGAGCGGTGTCGTGCGCGCGCTGGACTCGCGAGCCGAGACGATCGAGCTCATGCCGGCGCTTGCGCATCAGCACGGCAAGCTCGCTCCATACGCCGGCCGGCACCGGCAGGTGGCCTGAGGCCCAGTCCCCAATCACATTCTTCTGATGGCGCACCGCCTCGGCCATCGGCGCTTTCCAGGCCGGTCCCCACAGCGCCTGTCCGACCTCGTCGATCAACTCGGCATCGTTTCGCGGCATGCGTCCATGCTGGACTTGGCATTGGTGGCTGTCCACAGTCGCCGCCGCGAGGAGTTGTTCATGAGTGCCGACATCAAACCATTTCGTATTGCCGTCGGCGACGACGTGCTCGACGACCTCAAGGCCCGCCTGCGCCGAACTCGCTGGCCGGAAGCCGAACTGGTCGACGACTGGAGCCAGGGCGTGCCGAAGAAATGGCTCGAGGATGTCTGCCGCTACTGGGCCGACACCTACGACTGGCGCAAACGCGAAGCGCTGCTCAATCGTTTCCCGCAGTTCACCACGGCGATCGACGGGGTCGACATCCATTTCGTCCATGCCCGCTCGCCGCATCCTGGGGCGATGCCGCTCATCATCACCCACGGCTGGCCGGGCTCCATCGTCGAGTTCCACAAAGTGATCGAGCCGCTGGTCGATCCGGTCGCCCATGGCGGCAATGCCGCCGATGCCTTCCATGTGATCTGCCCGTCGCTGCCCGGCTTCGGCTTTTCGGGCAAACCGACGGCCACCGGCTGGGGCATCGATCGCATCGCCGGCGCCTGGGCCAAGCTGATGGAGCGCCTGGGCTATGGGCGTTATGGCGCCCAGGGCGGCGACTGGGGCTCGGCGGTGACGACGGCGATCGGCGCGCTCGACGCCACCCACTGCGCCGGCATCCACATCACGCTTGCTATGTCGACCCGGCCCAACGTGGTCGGCGAGCCGACGCCCGAGGAGGCACGCGCGCTCAAGGGCATCAAGTACTACACCGATTGGGACTCAGGTTACTCCAAGCAGCAATCGACCCGGCCGCAGACGCTGGGCTACGGCCTGACCGATTCGCCCGCCGGCCAGGCGGCGTGGATCCTGGAAAAGTTCTGGGCGTGGACCGACTGCGACGGCCATCCCGAGAACGTCCTCGGCCGCGACGAGCTTTTGGACAACGTCATGCTGTACTGGGTGACGGCGACCGCCGCCTCCTCGGCTCGTCTCTACTGGGAGAGCTTCGGCGCCGGGCGCCGCACCGTTCACAAGGTCGGCGTGCCGACCGGCGTCGCGGTGTTCCCGCGCGAGATCGTCACGCCGGTGCGGCACTGGATGGAGACCAACTTCAGCAACATCCAGCACTGGAGCGAGCTGGCCAAGGGCGGCCACTTCGCCGCCTTCGAGCAGCCCGAGCTGTTCGTCCACGATGTCCGCACTTTCTTCCGAAAGATTCGATAGCTTCCTCCCCTTCGCGGAGTCCGCGAAGGGGAGGTGTCGCCGTCATACGGCGACGGAGGGGTCACGGGCGACGACATGTGGCCCATGACCCCTCCGTCCGCTTCGCGGACACCTCCCCAACTTCGTTGGGGAGGAAGGCTAAGCCGACGGAATACCCGACGTCGTCGAATACTCGAAGTGCAGCGGCGTCTCGGGATGGACCAGCGCGTAGGCCGAGCGCGCGGCGATGGCAGCTTCGGCGAAGCCGGTCAGGATCAGCTTCAGCTTGCCGGGATAGGTGACGACATCGCCGACGGCGAAGATGCCGGGCTTGCTGGTCGCGGTCGTCGAGGCGTCGATGGCGATCTGGTTGTGCTCCAATGCGAGCTGCCAGTCGGCGATCGGTCCCAACGACATCGACAGCCCGAAGAACGGCAGCAGCGTGTCGGCCTCGAGCCGCTTGGTCGCGCCGTCCAGGGTGGCGGCAGTCACCGCCGTGAGCTGGCCTGCG
>DATGZZ010000629.1:0-3415 GCA_035296945.1 Reyranella sp. | reverse complement strand
GAACTGCGAATCAACGGCAAGAAGACCGATCCCAAGAAGCAGTACGTCGTGCACAAGGGCGACACCGTCTCGCTCGGCACGCCGGGCGGTGGCGGCCACGGCGATCCGCGGCAGCGCGATCCCGCGGCGCTCGCTGCCGATATCGACTCAGGCTACGTGACGGGCAAGTCAATCTACGTCGGCTGAGCGGAACGGGGCGATTGAACCTCCCCGGATCGGCCGGTACGCTCGTTGAAAGGTTGCATGGGAGGAACAAGATGAAGTTGTTTGCCGCCGCAGGTCTGGCGCTCAGCGCCCTTGTCTGGGCCGGATCGGCCAATGCGCAGGCCAAGCTCTGCGACAACCCCCGCCAGATGGACGGTTTCAAGACCTGCGCCAACGTCGAGAAGGCCAAGGCCGAAGGCGCCTTCACGCTCTACTCGACCGATCCCGAGCAGGGCCAGGTGAAGCTCCTGGCCGCCTTCAACAAGATGTTCCCAGAGATCAAGACCTCTTACGTGCGCCTGCAGGCGGGCGCGCTCTACGCCAAGGTGCTGTCGGAGCGCCAGGCCAAGTCCTACCTGGTCGACGTCATCCAGATCTCCGACATGGGCATGATCCTGGACTTCCAGCGCCGCGGCGGCTTCCGCCAGTACATCTCGCCGCAAATGGCGGACTTCAAGAAGGAGTACAAGAGCGAGCCCGAAGGCTTCTGGACCTGGGGCTCGATCATCATGGCGGGCATCGCCTACAATCCCAACAACGTGCCGGCCGCCGAGGCGCCCAAGAAGTGGGAAGACCTGCTCGATCCCAAGTGGAAGGACGCCATCAACGTCAAGGTCTCGAACTCGGGCCTGCAGCACGGCGTGTGGTACGTGCTGAAGCCGATCCTCGGCCTCGAGTACTTCAAGAAGCTCGGCGAGAACAAGCCGCGCGCCTTCGACTCCTATGTCCAGCAATACGGCCGCCTGGTCGATGGCCAGGACAAGATCATCATGGGCGCGCAGTACTCGGGCTACATCGAGTTCAAGGCCAAGGGCGCACCGCTCGCCTTCGTCTTCCCCGACACCGGCGTGCCGGCGGTGTCGGAGACCTACGGCATCGTCCAGGACGGCCCGCATCCCAACGCCGCCGAACTGTTCATGGACTGGTTCCTGGCCCCGGTCGGCCAGCAGGCGCTTTCCGACGCGTTGCTGTTGCACTCGCCGCGCACCGACGTCCCGCCGCCGGGCGGCAGCGTGCCGCTCAAGGACATGAAGCTCCTGTTCCCGGCCGACTGGAACGCCTTCGAGAAGGATCGTCCGGACTTCGCCAAGGAATGGGACCGCATCGTCGGCGCGCGGCGTTGAGCCCGTCTTGACGTCGCTGACTGCGGAGGACCTCAAGAAGCGTCGCAACTGGCAGGCGATCATCACGGTGATCGTCCTGCTGGTCGTGGGCTTCCTGGTCATCCTGCCCCTGGTGTTCCTGGTCGAGGAATCGCTCAACACCGGCGATCCCATGGCCTTTCCGCCGGAGTCCTACGGCCTCAAGAACTTCATCGCGATCTTCGACGAGGACATTCATGTCCTGTGGAACACGCTGATCATCGCCGTGATGGCCACGATCATGGCCATCCTGATCGGCTTCGCGCTGGCCTGGATCCTGACGCGCACCAACGTGCCGGGCCGCGAGAAGCTCGAACGCCTGATGGAGTTGCCCTACTACATGACGCCGCTGGTCGGCGCGCTCGCCTGGGCGGTGATCGCCGGTCCCAAGAGCGGCTTCGCCAACCAGCTCTGGAAAGGGGCGGGTGGCGGCGGCGACCTGGTCGACATCTACACCCATTTCGGCATCGCCTGGATCATGGCGTTGTTCGAGGGCACCGTCGCCTTCGTCATGATCTCGGCCTCGATGAAGTCGATGGATCCGGCGCTCGAGGAATCGGCGCGCGTCATGGGCGCCTCCAAGCTGCGCACGACGCTGACCGTGACCTTGCCGCTGGTCATGCCGGGCGTGCTCGGCGCCACGCTGTTCGTGTTCGCCGAGATGTTGGGCTCGTTCGCCGCCGCCCTGGTGATCGGCATTCCCGGCCGCATCTACGTCATCACGACGGCGATCTGGGACTCGACGCTGTCCTACCCGCCGGACTACGGCCGCGCCTCGGCGATGGGCCTGTCGCTGTTCGTCGTCATGTTCCTGATGCTGACCTTCTACCGGCGCATCATCGGCCGCGGCACCTTCACCACCATCAGCGGCAAGGCGTTCCGCCCGCGGCCGATGGACATGGGCCGGATGGCCTGGGTGCTGTTCAGCATTTGTCTGCTCTACGTCATGCTGGCCGTCGTGCTGCCGATCGCCGCCCTCGTCTTCACCTCCCTGCAGCGCTTCGCCACCGTCATCCTGAGCCAGGCCGAATTCACCCTGGCCAACTACCAGACCGCGCTGTCGCTGGGGCCGGTGCGCACCGCCATGGGCAACAGCCTGATGCTGGGCTTCGGCGTGGCGAGCGTCGGCGTGCTGGTGATGGTGATCCTGGTCTGGATCATCTACCGCTCGCAGCTCTGGGGCCGCGGCTCGATCGAGTACCTGGTGATGTTCCCGCAGGCCGTGCCGCGCCTGGTCTTCGGCCTCGCCCTGCTGTGGGCCTGGCTCAACATCCCGATCCCGATCTACGGCACCTTGTGGCTGCTGGCGCTGGCCTATTTCACGGTCATGCTGCCGCTCGGCGTGCGCACGCTGGCGGGCGTGGTGCTGCAGATCGACAAGAGCCTGGAGGAGTGCGCCCGCGTCTGCGGCGCCGGCTGGGTCTACCAGATGCGCACCGTCACCCTGCCGTTGCTCAAGCCCGGCATCCTGGCGGCCTGGCTGCTGATCTTCATGGCCTGCGTGCGCGAGCTCGGCGCCTCGGTGTTCCTGATGGGGCCCAACGCCAAGGTGATCGCGCCATCGATCGTCAATGCCTTCGCCACCAGCGGCACCGAGCTCACGGCGGCGATGGCGCTGATCCAGACCTTCACCGTGATCGTGGCGCTGGTGATTCTGTTCCGCCTGACGCGCGGCGCTACCAAGGAGCTTTCGTGAGTGTCACGCGCATCGAGGTGAAGGACCTCGTGATCCGCTACGGCGAGGCCGTGGCCGTCAACGGCGTCAGCTTCACCGTGGACCGGGGCGAGCACGTCACCCTGCTGGGGCCGTCAGGCTGCGGCAAGACCACGACCTTGCGGGCAATTGCCGGTCTCGAGCAGCCGGTATCCGGCAGCATTCGAATCGACGGCCACGCGATGTACGACGCGAGCGAGCGCCGCAACATCCCGACCGAGCAGCGCGGCGTCAGCATGGTGTTCCAGTCCTACGCCGTGTGGCCGCACATGACGGTGTTCGACAACGTGGCCTACGGCTTGCGCGTGCGGAAGCAGAGCGCGGCCGACATCAAGGCCAATGCCGAGCGCGCGCT
>DATGZZ010000628.1:0-2786 GCA_035296945.1 Reyranella sp. | reverse complement strand
CGGATCTTCTTGATCACAGCCTCGGATTTGATGCCCTTGGTGATCTCGTCCGACAGCTTCTTGACGATGTCGGCCGGCGTGCCGGCGGGCGCGGCCACATACCACCAGGGGGCCGCGTCAAAGCCGGGAAAGCCCTGCTCGGCGATGGTCGGCACGTCGGGCGCCGCGAACCAGCGCTTGGCCGAGCTGACGCCGAGCGCGCGCAGCGAACCTGACTGGAGGTGCTGCAGGTAGGGCGGCAGGTTGTCCATCGTGGTGAGGATATGGCCGGCCAGAAGGTCCTTCATCACCAGCGAGCTGCCGCGATAGACGACGTGCTCGAGCTTGATGCCGGCCAGCTCCGACAGATACTCCATGGCGAGATGGCCGGTGCCGCCGACCGCGGGCGAGCCGTAGCTCACCTTGTTGGGCCCCTGCGCCTTGCAGTAGTCGACGAATTCCTTGAGCGTCTTGGCCGGGAAGCTCGGATGGACGGCGAGCACGTTGGCCACCTCGCCGACCAGCGCCACCGGCGCGAAGCTCTTGGCGCTGTCGTAGGGCATCGTCTTGTAGAGATACTGGTTGGTGACGGCGGTGCCGACCGTGCCCAGCAGCAAGGTGTAGCCGTCGGGGGCTGCCTTGGCGACCAGCTCGGCGCCGACATTGCCGCCCGCGCCAGTCTTGTTGTCGACGATCACCTGCTGGCCCCACACTTCGGTGAGGTACTGCGCGACGATGCGGCCCAAAAGGTCGGTCGTGCCGGCGGCGGCGAAGGGCACGACCATGCGGATCTGCTTGTTGGGATAGCCGCCCTGCGCAAAACCGTTCCGCGCGATGAGCGGCGCGGCCAGGGGTGCAACAAGCGCGCCGGCGAGTACCGCACGGCGAGCGATCTTGGTCATGGAATTCCTCCTCCGCTTCGGGCGACTATATCGTTCACCCGAGGGGAGACAAACGTGACAGCACCGCTTACCGGCTACGCCGACCGCATCTCGGTACGCGCCGGCGAAAAGATCAGCTTCAAGGTCTCGAGCGTGGGACCGGGACCGTACAACGCCATGCTGGTGCGCATCGTGCGCGGCGATCCCAATCCCGGCGGACCGGCGCAGAAGCTGGAAGATCAGTCGGAGCTGTTCGACGGCCGCTTCGCCTCGCGCCAGCAGCACGCCTGGCCGGGCTCCTATGCGCTGATCGAGCGTGCCGCCGACGTGAAGCTGGCCGGCGCCCTTGTCGTCGAAGCGCTGATCTGGCCGACCCTGCCCGAGGATGGACCGCAGACCGTGATCTCACGGCGCGATGCCGCATCAGGCGCGGGTTTCGCGCTGGTGCTGACACCCGACGGCATGGCGCTGGAGTGCGCCGGTGCGCGCGTCGTCGTGGGCAAGAAGCTGCGCAATCGCGCCTGGTATCGCGTCTGGGCCTCGGCCGATCCCGCCACCGGGATGATGCGGGTGGGTCAGCAGCCCCTGAAGCGCGCGTTCGCCGTCGACGACGAGGGCGAGGCGAGCACGACGGCCGAGGGCCTGTCGATTGACGCGGCGCAGCCGGTGTTCGTCGGCGCGGAGAGTGCCGCCGATCGTCCGGCGCGCCGCTGCTTCAACGGCAAGATCGAGGCGCCGGCGATCGCCGGCCTGGGCGCCTGGGACTTCGCCCGCCGCATGGCCACGATGGAGATCGAGGACACCGGACCCAACGGACTGCATGGCAGGCTCGTGAACCTGCCGACGCGCGCCATGAAGGGCGCGGCGTGGAGCGACGGCGAGCGCGACTGGAAGCGCGCGCCGCACCTGTATGCCGCCATCCACTTCCACGACGACGACCTGCACGACTGCGGCTGGGCCGACGATTTCAGCTTCACCGTGCCGAAGGACATGAAGAGCGGCGTTTACGGCATGCAGCTGCGCTGCGGGCCGCATCGCGACGTCATCCCCTTCGTCGTGCGCCCGCAGGTCGGCAAGCCGCAGGCCAAGGTCTGCTACATCGCCTCGACCTTCACCTATCAGGTCTACACCAATTTTTCGCGCGGCATGTTCAACGAGGCGTTCCGCCAGCGCATGACAGAGTGGAAAGCCGCAGCCAACAATCCCGACGAGCACAAGGACTACGGGCTCTCGACCTACAACTTCCATCGCGACGGCTCGGGTGTGGCCTACTCCTCGCACCTGCGCCCGCTGCTGACCTGGCGGCCCGACTTCCTCACCTTTCACGACCAGGCGGGTTCGGGCCTGCGCCATCTGCCGGCCGACACGCATCTCACCGGCTGGTTCGACCGCCTCGGCATCGCCTACGACGTCATCACCGACCATGACCTGCATGAGAAGGGTGTCGATATTCTTGCCTCCTACAAGGTGGTCGTGACGGGGACGCATCCCGAGTACCACACCAAGGAGACGCTCGATGCGCTGCAGACCTACACCGAGACCGGCGGCCGGCTGATGTATCTCGGCGGCAACGGCTTCTACTGGCGCGTGGCACTGTCCGATGCCGTGCCGGGCGCCATCGAAGTGCGGCGCACCGAGGGCGGCATCCGCACCTGGCCGGCCGAGCCCGGCGAGTACTACCACGCCTTCGACGGCGCCTATGGCGGGCTGTGGCGGCGCTCGGACCGGCCGCCCAACATGCTGTGCGGCATCGGCTTCTCGAGCCAGGGCCTGTTCGTGGGCGACTCCTATCGCCAGGCGCCGGCAGCGCGCGACAACCATCATGCCTGGGTGTTCGAGGGCGTGAAGGACGAGCTGTTCGGCGGCTACGGCTTCTCGGGCGGAGGTGCGGCGGGCTTCGAGCTCGACCGGCTCGACCATCGCCTG
>DATGZZ010000627.1:0-8849 GCA_035296945.1 Reyranella sp. | reverse complement strand
GCTGCCGCCGTTGCTGACGATCAAGGGGCAGACCCGTCCCTGGTAGTCCTGCAGGAGCTTCATGACGTCGTCGGGCTGCAGCTCGACGGACAGTCGCGTGAAGCCGCGCAGATCGACGGTCAGGATGGCGACGTCGCGCAGCTCGCCCTCGCCCGCCTTGATCGACATGGCGGCGCTGCGGATGCGGTCGGCGACGCCGGGATCGAAGAAGCGCGCCAGGTCGTGCGCCGCTGCACCTTCGCTGACGGACCGCACGAGCAAGTGACGGGCACGCGAGATGGCGATCGCCAGCACCGCCGTGGTCAGCAGGATGGCCAAAAGCTTTTCGACCTCGGCCTGGATCAGGAAGGCGTTCGAGGTCATGTACTCGACGAAGTCGGTGGTCTCGTTGGGCGGTCCACCCCGGCCGCTCAGCGCGTAGAAGATCAGCGCGAGCCATCCCGCCGCCGCCGTCAGTCCGGCAAAGATCACGAAGCGCGCTTCGAAGCGCAGCGCTCGCAGCGCAATGAACAGGAACACGTAAAGCATTGCCGGCGCCTTCAGATTGAAGACGGCCGTCTGGGCGTATTTGTAGTGCAGGAAGTAGATCAGCCCCAGCAGCAGGGCCATGTCGACGACCACCGACACATAGAGCAGCCATTCCGGCAGGGCCCGGCGATAGGCCAGCACCAGGCGGCCCAGCGAGAACAGGCTGTACAGGACGAAGACGTACGTATCGAACGAATAGTCTTCCTGCACCACGCCGGTCGCCATGCTGGTGGTCTCGTAGGCGGCGAACAACAGGGCGACTGCCGCCAGCTCGGCCCAGCCGATCAGGATCTCGCTCTGCTCCTGCTGCCGGCGGATTGCCTCGCGCACACGCTCGGGCAGGCGCTCCACCCCGCTCGTGCCAAACAGCCAGCCGCGCAGGCGGCTAAACATCAGCGCTTTTCGAGCCAGAGACTGGCCGGCAGGGCGTCGTCCGGCCGCGGCAGGCGCGCCACCACCGACGAGGCCAGCCGGTCGGTCAGGCGGCGCTCTGCCCAGGCGCTGGAGAACAGCGGCCGGTAGGCGCCGGTCGTCAGCATCGGCACCACGCCCTGCTGCTCGTTGTAGGCGCGCCAGCCCCAGATCGCCGGATAGTCGAACGGCAGGAAGATGTCGTGGATGTGCACCAGTGTGCCGGCCGGCGCCGCCGGCAGGACGCGGTTCAGCAGGATGTCGGCGTCGCTGCCCGGCATCAGGATATGGCTGGAATCGATGAACAGCGCGTCGCCGGCCTTCAGCACGTTGAACAGGTCGGCCGGTGCCGCCTGCAGGGTCGAGGACACGACGCGCACGCCGGGCAGGTCGATGATGTCGGCGCGCGGCGCGGGATCGACGGCGATGATCTCGCCCAGCCCGCCCATCGCCTTGGACAGAACGCGCGTCGAATGGCCGGAGCCCACCTCGATGATGTGCTGCGGCTTGCGCTCGCGCACCAGGGAATAGGCCACGGCGGCATCGAGCGAGGGGAACCACGACTGGTCGAACAGGCTTTTCAGGCTCTCGAGCTGGCTGGCATGCGCGTCGACGGCATCGAGCACGCCGGTGAAGATGCCCGTCGCTTCCTCGAACAGCTGCTCGATCGCCGGATAGGGCGGCTGCGCGCCGGGCGGCGGCAGCAGGGGCGCATAGCGGTGCGGGATGAACCAGCCGCGCGGCTTCAGGCCAAGCACGGTGGGCAATCCCAGCTTCAGCCGTCGCCAGCGGCCGCGAAGGCTTGGCGCGCTCACGGGCTGAGCGTCAGGCCTTCATGGGCGACGATCGCGCGCGGCAGGCCGCTGGCGGCGGTGCCGGGACGCGCCGCCGCCGCCTCACGCGCCACGCCATCCATGAAAGCGTCGTCGTGGCTGGGATCGTGATGGAAGATGGCCAGCGTGCCGACACCCGCGGCGTCGGCGATGCGCATGCCTTCCTGCCAGGTCGAATGGCCCCAGCCCTTGTAGCGGGGGTATTCGGCATCGGTGTAGCTCGAATCGTAGATCATCACGTCGGCGCCGCGGCACAGCTCGACGATGGCGCTGTCGAGGCCGTCGCCGCGCTGCTCGGTGTCGGTGATGTAGCAGATCGACTTGCCGCCGTACTCGACGCGATAGCCGGTGGCGCCGTTGGGATGGTTGAGCGCGGTGGTGCGCATGGTCATGTCGCCGCACGCCAGCTTGTCGCCGCTCTTGAACTCGTTGAACTCGACGCGCGCCTGGAAGACCTCCAGGCTCACCGGATAGAGCGGCGCCTGCATCAGGTTGCTCACCACTTTCTTGAGGGCATGGGGACCCTGCAGATGGCCGGCCCACAGCCGCACCGAATTGCGCTGCTCGAACAGCGGCGCGAAGAAGGTGAGGCCGATGATGTGGTCGAGATGGGTATGGGTGAAATAGATGTCGATGTCGATCGGCGCCTGGCGCGCCAGCTCGAGCCCGAGCGGCCGCATGCCGGTGCCGGCGTCGAAGATCAGGCGGCGGCCGCCGGCGGTGACCTCAAGGCACGACGTATTGCCGCCATAGCGCGTGTACTCGGCGCCGGAGCAGGAAATCGAGCCTCGCACTCCCCAAAAACGGACTTTTAGACCATTCGCCAATGCGACCTTCCCTCGGCGGCAGAGTCCACGGGCTGGCTGCCGTCGTCAACCGAGGCCAAGGTCGCGCACCCCGTGGCGGGACGGGGCTGCAAATTTGGCCGCATTCTTGCGTAAGCCCCTGGCAAGCGGATTTATCACGCTTTCTTGCACGTAGCGGTCAATTCACCGGTTCGTGTGCGTTGCTTGCCGGCCGGTTCGGAGCAATACTTTTGTCATGGAAATCGAAAATCAAGCTGCTCATGCGATCGTCCATCCGCCCGTGCGCAAGGCGAAGTTCGCCATTGGCCAGGTGGTGAAGCATCGCATCTACCCGTTCCGCGGGGTCATTTTCGATGTCGACCCGGTGTTCGCCAACACCGAGGAGTGGCTGTCGTCGATTCCCGAGGAGGTGCGGCCGCGCCGCGACCAGCCCTTCTATCACCTGCTGGCCGAGAACGCGCAGACCACCTACGTGGCCTATGTCTCCGAGCAGAACCTGCTGCCCGACGAGACCGGCAAGCCGGTGTCGCACCCGCAGGTGCCGCAGTTCTTCAAGGAACTGAAGCGCGGCCACTACGTCTCGCGCGACCGCGCGCTGCACTGAGCGGCGAGCAGACAAAGATCCAAGGAAGACGTTAAGCGACAGCTGTCATCCCGAGCGTAGCGAGGGACCTTTCCTGTCGCCTTAAAGGTCCCTCGCTACGCTCGGGATGACACCGTCGTCGTCTCTGCCAGCTAATTCAACGGGAACGGGAAGTACTTCTCGTTGATCTTCTTGTAAGTCCCGTCGGTCATCATTTCGCCGAACGCCTTGTTCAGTGCGTCGCGCAGCTTGGCGTCTTCCTTGCGCAGGCCGGCGGCGACGCCGAGGCCGAGCGTCTGGTTGTCCTTGATGTCCTGACCGACGATCTCGCAGCATTTGCCGTCGGGCTTCTGGCTCCACAGCCAGAGTTGCGCCTTGTCGCCGAACACCGCGTCGATCTCGTTCCTGGCCAGCGCATCGAGCGCCTCGGCGGTGGTGTTGTAGCGTTTCAGCTGGGCCGAGCGGCGGAAGCTCTTGTCGGCCCAGTCGGCGTGCGTCGAATCCTTCTGGATGCCGATGCGCTTGTTGCGCAGCAGCGACGGCGGCCCGTCGAACGGCGCGCCCTTGGCGGCGATGAAGGCGCCGGGCGAGAGATAGTAGCGGCGCGACAGGCCCATGCGCTTGCGCCGCTCGCTGGTCACTTCCATCGACGACATGATGACGTCGAACTTCTTGTCGATGAGGCCCGGGATCAGGTCGTCCCACTTGAAGGCGGTGAACTCGCACTCCGCCTTGATGCGCTGGCAGGCCTCCTGCGCCAGCTCCATCTCGAAGCCGGCCGGCATGCCCTTGCGGTCGAGATAGTTGAACGGCGGATAGGCGGCCTCGGTCGCCACCGTGATCTTGAAGGCGGGCGGCGTGAACTTCGAAGCAGGCTTGGCCGGCGCGGCTGCTGGCTTGGCCGGCGGCGGCGCGGGTTTGGCGGGCGGCTTGGGCGGCGTCTGCTGCTGTTGTGGCGCCGGTTGCTGCTGGGCCAACGCCATGCCGGCCATCGCCACCAGCGCCAGGAGGACGGCCAAAAGCCTCATGCGACCAGCCGCTCGAGCACCGCGTTCAGCCGCTGGCGGCCGGCGGGGGTGGCTTTGAGGTGCAGGGCGTCGACTTCGAGGTAGCCTGCCTTCACGAGCGGTGCGAGGCGCCGCTCGCCCAGCGCCGTTACGGGATCGACGCCGGTCATGGACGCGAACACGGCCCGGTCGATGCCCTCGGCCAGCCGCAGTCCCATCATCAACGCCTCCTCCACCAGATCCTGCCCGCCGATCGGGGTCGTCTCCGCCGTGCCGTGGCCCTCACGTTCGACAGCCTCCAGCCAGGCTTCCGGCCCGCTCGCCCGCCGGGTGGCGCGCTTGCCCGCCCCCGCGGCGAACCGGCCATGCGCCCCCGGCCCGACGCCGACGTAATCCTGATACCGCCAATAGATCAAATTATGGCGGCAGGCAGCCCCGGGACGGGCGTGGTTGGAGATCTCGTAGGCGGGCAGGCCCGCGGCCGCCAATCGCGCCTGGGTGAGCTCGAACATCGCCGCCGCCTGGTCCTCACCCGGCAAGGTGAAGGCGCCGCGCGCATGGTCGGTGAAGAAGCGCGTGCCGCGCTCGATGGTGAGCTGATAGAGCGACAGGTGCTCGCCAGCCAGCGTCAGCGCCCGCTCGAGCTCGGCCGCCCAGGCCTCCTCGGTCTGGCCAGGCCGGGCATAGATCAGGTCGAAGGAATAGCGCGCGAAGTGCCGGCGCGCCGTGGTGATGGCCTCGATTGCCTCGTGGGCGGAATGCTCACGGCCGAGGAAGCGGAGTGACGCCGCATCGAGCGCCTGCACGCCCAGCGACACGCGATTGACGCCGGCTTGGGCCAGCGCGGCGAAGCGGCTTGCCTCGACCGAGGTCGGGTTGGCCTCGAGGGTGATCTCGATGTCGGCTGCGGTGTCCCACAACGCCTTCACACGATCGATCACCGCGCCAACGGTCGTGGGCTCCATGAGCGACGGCGTGCCGCCGCCGAAGAACATCGTCTCGACGCGCCGGTCCGGCGCCTCGCGCGCGGCATGGTCCAGCTCCTTCAGCAGCGCATCGCGCCAGCGCGACTGGTCGACGCCGTCGCGGACATGGGAATTGAAATCGCAGTAGGGACACTTCGATTTGCAGAAAGGCCAATGAACGTAAACGCCCAAAGGACCATTGGGCGACACCGTCATTTGAAGCATGTCTCCACGAGCATCTTGAAAGCACGGCCGCGGTGGCTGATGGCGTTTTTCTCCGCGTCAGTCATCTCGGCGGTCGTCCGGGTGTCGCCTTTGGGCTGGAAGCAAGGATCGTAGCCATGACCGCCGCTGCCGCGCGGCGGCCAGACGATGCGGCCTTCGAGCGTGCCGTGCACCAGCTCGACATGCTCGTCGGGCCAGGCGAGCGCGAGCACGCAATGGAAAGTGGCGCCGCGCGCGGCGTCGGTGTCCGGCACCTTGCGCTTGGCAAGCTCGTCCTGGATTCGCTTCATGCCAATCATGGCCTCACGCGTCGGGCCTTCCCAATCGGCCGTATAGAGACCGGGCTGGCCGTCGAGCGCCACGACACTGAGGCCCGAATCGTCGGCCAGCGCCGGCAGGCCGCTGGCCCGCGTCGCGGCCAGCGCCTTCAAGGTCGCGTTTTCCTCGAACGTCGTGCCGGTCTCTTCAGGCGCCGGCAGTCCGAGTTCGCCGGCCGACACGATCTCTACGCCGAACGGAGACAGCATGGTTCGAATTTCACCGGCCTTGCCACGATTGTGGGTGGCCACAACCAGCTTCGGTCCGGCGAAGCGGCGGGGCATTACGACTTGCCGATCGCCAGGCGCTGCAGGCGCGTCAGCTCGCCGATGCCTTTCTTGGCGAGTTCCAGCAGCGCGATGAACTCCGGCTCGCTGAACGGCTTGTCCTCGGCCGTGCCCTGGACCTCGACGATGCCGCCCGAGCCGGTCAGCACGAAGTTGGCGTCGGCCTGTGCCTTGGAATCCTCCGGGTAGTCGAGGTCGAGCACCGCCGTGCCCTCCCACAGGCCGCACGATACGGCCGCAACCTGCCCGGTGATGGGATTGGCCGTGAGCTTGCCTTCCTTGATCAGGCGCTCGAAGGCGAAGTGCAGCGCCACCCACGAGCCGGTGATGGCGGCCGTGCGCGTGCCGCCGTCGGCCTGCAGGACGTCGCAGTCGATGTTGATCTGGCGCTCACCCATGGCGGTGAGGTCGACCACGGCGCGCATCGAGCGGCCGATCAGGCGCTGGATCTCCTGGGTGCGGCCCGACTGCTTGCCGCGGGCGGCCTCACGGTCGGTACGGGTATGAGTCGAGCGCGGCAGCATGCCGTATTCGGCGGTCACCCAGCCCTTGCCGGTGTTGCGCATCCAGGGCGGCACCCGCTCGTCGACCGAGGCGGTGCACAGCACATGGGTGTCGCCGAACTTCACCAGGCACGACCCTTCGGCATGGCGCGAAAAACCCGGCTCGAGGGACACCGGGCGAAGCTGGTCGGGGGCGCGGCCGGAAGGGCGCATGAGTTCTCCTGAATTAAGGCAAAGGCAACGGCAACGGCAACGGGCTGACAGCGGCCGGCCGGTGTAGCGCCGCGGGCCGGCCAAATCCAGCT
Source organism: Reyranella sp. (assembly GCA_035296945.1). Taxonomy (GTDB): domain Bacteria; phylum Pseudomonadota; class Alphaproteobacteria; order Reyranellales; family Reyranellaceae; genus Reyranella. The sequence goes on along the minus strand of DATGZZ010000627.1, from coordinate 2,078 downwards.
ATCCCGTGAGCGTGCGTTGACCGGACCCCTTGTACTACCTACATTTTTTCCATGGCCATTCATCGGATCGGACCGGTACGAGGCGTTCTCAGCGACCTCCCGCCGGGCCCGCGACAGACGGCGACGGTCGCCGAGCTGAACGAGCGCGCCCGCGAGGTGCTGCGGCACGTCGTCGAGGGCTATGTCGAGACCGGCGAGCCGGTGGGATCGCGGGCGCTCACCCGCAAGCTCACCGAGACCCTGTCGCCCGCCACCATCCGCAACATCATGGCCGACCTGCAGGATCTCGGCCTGCTCTACGCCCCGCACACCTCGGCCGGCCGCCTGCCGACCGACGCCGGCCTGCGCCTGTTCGTCAACGGTCTGCTGGAAGTGGGCAACCTCTCCGAGGACGAGCGCGAGAGCATCGAGGCGCGCTGCGCCACGGTCGGCCGCAGCGTCACCGAGGCACTGGAGCAGGCGACCACGCTGTTGTCCGGCCTGTCGCGCTGCGCCGGCGTGGTCATGGCGCCCAAGACCGAGCAGCCGCTGAAGCATATCGAGTTCGTCAATCTCGGCCCCGGCCGTGCGTTGGTGGTCACGGTGACCCAGTCAGGCCATGTCGAGAACCGTGTGATCGACACGCCGGTCGGCATGCCGCCGTCGGCTCTGGTCGAAGCGACCAACTACCTGAATGCGCGGCTGATCGGCCGCACCATCGAGGAATCGCGCCGCCTCATCCTCGAGGACCTCAAGCTCAAGCGCGCCGAACTCGACGATCTCACCGCGCGGGTGATCGAATCGGGCATGGCGACATGGGCCGGCGAGCCGGGCAGCGCGCTGATCGTGCGCGGCCAGGCACGACTCCTCGAAGACATCACCGCCATCGAGGACCTCGAGCGCGTGCGCATTCTGTTCGACGCCCTGGAGCGCGGCGAGAGCTTCGCGCGCCTGCTCGAGCTCGCCAACTCCGCCTCGGGCGTGCAGATCTTCATCGGTGCCGACAGTCCGCTGTTCGCCAACACCGGCTGCTCGATGGTGGTGGCGCCGTTCCGCGATTCGCAGGAGCGCATCCTGGGCGCCATCGGCGTCATCGGCCCGACGCGGCTCAACTACGCGCGCATCATCCCGCTGGTCGACTACACCGCGCGCACGATTGGACGCGTCGTCGGGTAACGGGAGCGTGGGCCACAGGCCCGCGCTCCCGTCACCAGTCCTGTTCGTCGAAATCCTCGAACTGCTTCATGTCGTTGTCGCCGCTCGTCTTCGGCGCAGTCTCGCTGGCCGGGACCGAGTGCACGTTGATCTTCGTCTCCGGCCCGATCAGCGACACCAGCTCCAGAAGATCCTCGCGCTTGAAGGCGACACAGCCCTGGGTCGGCGAATAATCGTCCCGCGCGACGTGCAGGAAGATCGCGCTGCCCCATTCGCCTTCCGGCGGATCGTCGTTGTAGCCGACCACGACGACGAGATCGTACAGCCCGTCGTCGCGCCACATCTTCTCGTGGCTCCAGTCGTTGGGGATGCGGACCAGCCGGTTGTAGGTCGGCGCGCGCGGGTCGTCGCACCAGCCGTCATGCTCGTTGATCGCCCGCGCCGGCAGCCGGACCTTGGGCAGCACCAGCCGGTCATTGCGGAAGTAAATCCTGCGCAGCGGAAAGCGGCCGGCGGGCGTCGCGGCATCGCCCTCGACCTTGTCCTCGCGCACCCCGCCTGCACCCAGCGTGCAGCGCCAGCGCTTGTCGCCCAGCGTCGCCCAGCCAAGCGAGGTCTCGCCGGAATCGGCCTGCACGTTAAGGATTTGGGGCTCGGACATTGCCTAAAACTCAGCCTCTATTCATAAAGGCTCGCTCTTTTGGGAGAAAGCGATGGCCTATGTCGTGACGCCGCCCTCGACGGTCGGCGTGCCGGTCAACGGGACCGGCGACCTGTTTCCGGTCCGCCGCATCTTCTGTGTCGGCCGCAACTATGCCGCCCATGCCCGCGAGATGGGCCATGATCCGGACCGCGAGCCGCCGTTCTTCTTCACCAAGCCGGCCGACGCCATCGTCATCTGCGCCGACCCCAAGAACCCGACCAAGGTCGCCTATCCGTTGGCC
>DATGZZ010000626.1:0-4273 GCA_035296945.1 Reyranella sp. | reverse complement strand
ACGCTGTTCGTCAACGCAACGACGCTCGGCCTGTTCATGCATGCGCTGGGGCTCGACAAGCTGTCGCGCCTGGAGCTTGCCCTGCGTGACCGCGTGCTGGCGCTGTCGAAGATCAACGTCGACCGCCATCTGGCGCAGATCATCCGTCGCCGCAATGCCCGCCTCGAGGGCCTCGCCGCCGATCCGGCCTCGGCCGGCGAAGCCGAGGTCGAGGCGGTGCCGGCCGAGCTGGCGCTCGACCTCGACGAGCGCGTCAAGGTCGGCCTGGTGACACTGTGCACGCGCGAGAAGGAACTCTATCTCGAACAGTTCGAGCAGCAGATCCTGTCGCGCCGCATGGTCGCGGTGCTGACGGCGAACGCCGACCGGCTGATCGACAATGTGCGCGACAAGGGTGTGGCGGGCTACGAGGAGTGGCTGGTCGACATCTCGCGGCCCGATCTCGGCTTTCGCCTCGCTTTGTGGCTGCACCGGCGGCTCGGCTTCGAGCGCATGCTGACGGAGCGCCTGGCCGACCGTTTCGAGACCCTGATGGTGACCCAGAGCGTGCTGGCCGAGCTTGCCGCCTTCAACATCAGCTCGGTGGCCGACCTGCTGGGCAGCGACGCCGAGGCCGCACTCGCCGCGGTGATCGACAATCGCCTGGAAGCGGTCGACAGCGCCTTCAAGGCCCTGTCGCTGCAGTATCCGGGCTACGCCGAATCGATCGAGACGCGTCAGCTCGATCGTGCCGCCATCCGCTTCGAATCGATGGAGTACAATCGTCGCCTGCGCGAGGGCATCATCACTCGCGAGGTCTACAACGACCTGCGCGAGCAGCTCGCCGAACGCCGTGGCGCCATCAACAAGCGGCCGCCGCTCGATCTCGGCCTGGAGCTGGCCAAGATGATCGAACGCGTGCCGCTGTTCGGCTCGCTCGACCGGCCGGCGGTGGTCGAGCTCAGCAAGCGGCTGCGCGCCGTGGTGGCGCTGCCGGGCGAGAAGATCATCCGGGTCGGCGGTCCGCCCGATTCCATGTACTTCATCGCCGCCGGCGAGGTGACGGTGCAGCTGCCGAACTTCCAGGTGACCCTGAAGGAAGGCGACTTCGTGGGCGAGATGGGCCTGATCAGCGACAGCCCGCGCAGCGCCGACGTGGTCTCCGACGGCTACTGCCATCTGCTGGCGCTCTATCGCAAGGATTTCCGGGCGTTGCTCGACAAGCGTCCGACCGTCCGCGCCGAGATCGAAGCCATGGCCGCGCGCCGCATCGCCGAGAACGAGGGCAAGGTGGCAGCTTCGTAAGTCTTTGCTGGGAGCGCGCCACTCCGTGGCGCTCATTGGATGTCGAACAGCGCATGAGCGCCACGGAGTGGCGCGCTCCCAGCAATGAATCTAGAGATATTTTGACGCTTCGCGACGGGCCACGCCCTTCAGCGTAGCGCCGTGCTCGGCGAGGAAGCGGCGGACGCGGGGCGCATCGCGCTTGGAGAGCTCGCGCAGCCACCAGCCGATCGCCTTCTGGATGAACCACTCGCGATCGCCGGCAAGACTCGCGGCCCAACCCAGCATCCGCGCCGGGTCGCGGCCGTCGCGCGTCCAGGGCAGGGTGAAGACGAGGGCAGCCCGCCGCGTCCACAGGTGCGGGCTTTGCACCCAGCCTTCGGCGACGTCGAGGCGGCGCGGATCGTGCAGCAGGCAGCGCGAGGCGACAGGAGCGAGATTGTCGGCCACGGCCCAGCCGTCGAGATTGGCCATGCGCGCCGTCACCGAAACGCCACAACGGTTCGGTCGGCGGCACGCTCGGCGCCACGAGCAGGCGACCTGCGACGATCTTCAGGTCCCAGACCGGTTCGCGCCACAGGCGGCGGCTGAGCGCGAGGCGGCCGGCGGCCGGAACATCCTTCAGGATTTCCCGGATCGCCACGTCCATCTGCGGCAGGGCGACGCCCCAGTGCTGCCAGACCGACTTTTGATAGCTTTTCTCCTTCTCGGCCCGCGCCGGGCTGCCCATGGTCCGCAATCGGCGGGTCAGGTTGCTGTAGAGGCGCTCTGTGGCGGTCATGGACCTTATCGTAGCAAGCCGCCGGTCCGGTTGCTCCTGCGGAGCAAACCGGCTACCAACCGCGCCATTCAAGCGTTGGAGCAAAGGGTTATGTCGCTCGACAAGGACACGGTGGCGCGCATTGCGCGCCTTGCCCGGCTGAAGGTTCCGGACGAAGAGCTCGCGCCGCTGGCCGACGAGCTGTCGGGGATTTTTGCCTGGATCGAGCAACTGAACGAGGTCGACACCAAGAACGTCGAGCCGATGTCCTCGGTGTCCGACGTCACGCTGCCTCAGCGCGAGGACAAGGTGACCGACGGCGGCATCGCCGAGAAGATTCTCGCCAATGCGCCGGGTGGGGCGGTCTACATCGAGCCGACGGACAAGAACGCCGGCGGCTTCTTCACCGTCCCCAAGGTGGTGGAGTAGGCGATGGCTGCTCTGACCGACCTGACGCTGGCCCAGCTCAAGGCGACGCTGGACAGGAAAGAGGCGAGCGCCGTCGAGGTGGCCGAAGCGCATCTCAAGAAGCTCGATGAGCATCGTGCGCTCAACGCCTTCATCACCGAGACACCTGATCGCGCGCGCGAGATGGCCAAGGCCTCCGACGCGCGCCGCGCCAAGGGCGAGGCCGCGCTGCTCGAAGGCGTGCCGCTGGCCATAAAAGACCTGTTCTGCACCGAGGGCGTTCAGACCACGGCGGGCTCGCACATCCTCGAAGGCTTCGTGCCGCACTATGAGAGCACGGTGACCGCCAACCTGTGGAAGGCGGGCGCGGTCATGGTCGGCAAGACCAACCTCGACGAGTTCGCCATGGGCTCGTCGAACATGACGAGCTACTTCGGCGGCGTCGAAAACCCGTGGAAGAAGCACGGCGACAACCGCAAGCTGGTGCCCGGCGGCTCGTCGGGCGGCTCGGCGGCGGTGGTTGCGGCCTACATGGTGCCGGGCAGCACCGGCACCGACACCGGCGGCTCGATCCGCCAGCCGGCGGCGTTCTGCGGCATCGTCGGGCTGAAGCCGACCTACGGCCGCTGCTCGCGCTGGGGCGTGGTGGCGTTTGCCAGCTCGCTCGACCAGCCGGGCCCGTTCGCGCGCACGGTCGAGGACAGCGCGCTGCTGCTGCAGGGCATGGCCGGCCACGATCCGAAGGATTCGACGTCGGCGCCGCTGGCCGTGCCGGACTTCGCCGCGGCCGCGCGCAATCCCGACATCAAGGGCCTGCGCGTGGGCATTCCCAGGGAATACCGCGTCGAGGGCACCGCCGCCGAGATCGCGGCGCTGTGGGACAAGGGCATGGAGATGCTGAAGTCGGCGGGCGCGGTGCCGGTCGAGGTGTCGCTGCCGCACACCAAGTACGCCCTGCCGGCCTACTACATCGTGGCGCCGGCCGAGTGCTCGTCCAACCTGGCGCGCTACGACGGCGTGCGCTTCGGGCAGCGGGTTCCCGGCAAGGACCTGATCGAGATGTACGAAAACACCCGCGGCGCGGGCTTCGGCAAGGAAGTGCGCCGGCGCATCATGATCGGCACCTACGTGCTGTCCGCCGGCTACTACGACGCCTACTACAAGAAGGCCCAACAGATCCGCGCCCTGATCGCGCGCGACTTCAAGCAGGCCTTCGAGAAGTGCGACGTGCTGCTGACGCCGACCGCGCCGACCGCGGCCTTCGCCGCCGGCGAGAAGATGGACGATCCGGTGACCATGTACCTCAACGACATGTTCACCATCCCGGCCTCGATGGCGGGCCTGCCCGGCATTTCGGTGCCGGCTGGCGTCGACAAGGACGGCCTGCCGCTGGGACTGCAGATCATCGGCCGCGCCTTCGACGAGGAGACGATGTTGCGGGCCGCGGCGGCGCTGGAGAAGGCGGCCGCCTTCAACCTCAGGCCGGCGGGCTACTGAGCGGCACGCCTGCCGCGCACAGCGGGCAGGCGGCCGGCGCCCATAGCTCGTTGACAAGACGCGCGACGCTTTCGACCGCGAGCCTGTTCGCGGCGCAGAAGGGTAGCGCCGTCTCGCCCAGGATGAGCAGCGCGCCGACGGCGACCGGCCGTGCGCCCAGTGCGGTGAGGGCCGCGAACGTCGCTTTGGTTGCCGATCCGGCATTGATGGCGTCGTCGACGATGGCCACGGTCCGGCCGCGCAGGTGATCGTGGAAAACCTCCGGGATGGCATAGGTCACGCCCTGGGCATCCACCCGGCGTTCGGCGAAGGCGAAGCGGAGGTCGAGCTCGGTCGCGACCATCT
>DATGZZ010000625.1:0-6372 GCA_035296945.1 Reyranella sp. | reverse complement strand
GCCTGCGCCGCCGCAGCCTCGGTGTTCGTGATGTTGCTGCCGGCGCTCGCCGCCCACAAGCCGATCACGCTGAGCGAGGCCTTCCACCTGGGACGGCCGATGCAGCCGCATCTCTTCCTGCTGATCGGCGGCGTGATCCTGGTGTCGTTGCTGACCGGGCTCGGCCTCAGCCTGGCCGCGATGATGCTGCCCGCCAAGCCGTGGGTTCCGGCGATGGTCGCAGGCCTGCAGCGGCTGGTCGACTGCCTGCTGCTGGCGGGCGTGGGCTATGGCTTGGCCACGATGTTCCGCACGCTCACCGACTGGCAGCAGCCGGAGCCGGAAGATCGCCCGTTCCCCGGCCTGCGGATGCGTACGCGCAAGGTGTAGCCCGGACCGCGACCCAACCGCGGTTCGCCCTCACACCCCCTTGACGGTGATGTCGCCGGAGATTTCGAGGTCGGAGAGCTGCCCGGAATCGCGAAGTGTGACAGTGCCCCTGCCGCTGATCTTGCCCAGCCTGGTCTTGCCTTCGAAGCCGGAGAAGCCCTCGGTGCGGCAGCCGTCGATGACCATTTCACCGTTGTTGAGGAAGGCCTTCACCAGATAGGGCTGAGGGCCGTGAGTGCTGCCCTGGCAGTCGGTCAGACGGCCATGGTTCATCATGTTGATACCGCATCCGCCGTTGTTGATGAAGCCGCAGCCTTCGGCTCTGGAAAAGCCAGCGACCGCATTCAGGCCGGGTCCCTTGTTCTCGACGAAATAGGTCTGTCGGATGTTGAGGTCGCGCGGCTCGCGGTAGGCGATGGCGCTTTGCGTCTCGATGCCGGCATTGCCGTTCTTTCGCATCTGGCCGCCGAAGATGCTGATGGCCGAGACGAGGCCGCTATCGTCCTTGATTCCTTCGTGCCGGAAGGTGATGCCGTTGCGACCGTTGCTCGCGCAGGTGACGGCATGCAGCTCGCCTTCGAAGACGTTGCCGGCGAAGAACAGTCCATCCCGCGAAAACTGCTCGATGTCGAGGTTCATGATCTTCCAGCTGTAGATCCAGCTGTGGTTCGCCAAGCAAAGCACGCCAAGGGCATCGAGGGCGGGGCTGTCGGCGAGGAACGTGCCGTTGAAGACCTTGAGGCCGCGCACCGAGACGTTCTTGAAGGCAGGAGGAATCCGTATGGTGATCGCCCGCTGGGTCGGATCGTTGAAATCGGCGATCACCTTGGCGCCGTTGAGATCGACGCCCGCGCCCACCATGCTTTGCGTCACGTCGATATGGATGGGACGCCTTAACCGCACAGTGCCGCCCGTCCAGTTCAGTACATCGCCGGTCGCGAACTTCGCGCGTAGCGCTGCCTCGAAGCCCGTGGAGTCCGCGGCTGCTGCCACAAGCACCGGTGCGGAAGCAGCATGCTTGTTCTGGCTCAGCGCAGGCGACGACGTTGACGCCAGCGCAAGTGCCGAAGCACCACCCATAACACTGCGTCTATTGAGATTCATGGAGTGTCTCCTGCCGGTCCGCCGGCACTGGCAGCAGACGACGTCCATGGTCGACTGTCGAATGATCAAGCAATGACGCGGGGCCGATCATCGACCGGTCACAGTGATTGTCGGGCAGCGCCTGCCGTCGCCGTTCAGTCGCGGCGCTGGAGGCTGCGCGCGCGCAACGCGTAGACGAGCTCCAGCGCCTGGCGCGGCGACAGCTCGTCGGGATTGATCTCGCCCAGCGCCTTTTCGACTTCCGACTCCTGGGACTTGGCAAGTCCAGCAGGGCGCGCCGGGGCCGCGGCAAACAACGGCAGGTCGTCGGCGAGCCGCGTCACCGCGCCCGAGTGCTCGCCCTTCTCCAGCGCCGCCAGCACCTGCTCGGCGCGCGCCACGACGGCCGCGGGCAGGCCCGCGAGCTGGGCGACATGGATGCCGTAGGAGCGGTCGGCCGCACCCGGCGCCACCTCGTGCAGGAACACGACCTCGTTCTGCCATTCCTTGACGCGCATGGTGGAGGGCGCGAGTGCCGCCAGCCGCTCCTTGAGCGCGCCCAGCTCATGGAAGTGCGTGGCAAAGAGCGCGCGGCAGCGGTTGATGTCGTGCAGATGCTCCAGGGTCGCCCAGGCGATCGACAGGCCATCGAAGGTCGCGGTGCCGCGGCCGATCTCGTCCAGGATGACGAGGCTTCTCGCCGTCGCCTGGTTGAGGATCGCCGCGGTCTCGACCATCTCGACCATGAAGGTCGAGCGGCCGCGCGCCAGGTCGTCGGCCGCGCCGACGCGGCTGAACAGGCGATCGACGATGCCGACCGTGGCGGACTTGGCCGGCACGAAGGAGCCGGCCTGCGCCATGATGGCGATCAAGGCGTTCTGGCGCAGGAAGGTCGATTTGCCCGCCATGTTGGGACCGGTCAGCAGCCACAGCCGCCGCGCTTCGCCGAGATCGCAGTCGTTGGGCACGAAGGCCGAACCGCCTTGCCGCACGAGAGCCGCTTCGACGACAGGGTGGCGGCCGCCTTCGATGGTGAAGGCAGGCTCCTCGCTCAGCGTCGGGCGCACGTAGTTCTCCGCCGTGGCAAGCTCGGCCAAGGCCGCGGCGACATCGAGATTGGCCAGCGCGCGACCGGCATTGGCGACGTTGGTCGCAACGGCCATCGCCTTGGCGACCAGCTCATCGAAGATCGCAAGCTCCAGCGCCAAGGCGCGGTCGGCGGCGCGGCCGATGCGGGTCTCGAGGTCGGCCAGTTCGGCGGTGGAAAAGCGCGTGGCGTTGGCCATCGACTGGCGGCGCGTGAAGCCGAGCTTGGCCAGATCGAGCTTGTCGGCGTGCGTCGCCGTCACCTCGATGTGGTAGCCGATCATGTTGTTGTGCCGGATCTTCAGCGATGGCACAGCCGTCGATGCCTTGTACTTGGCTTCGAGCCCCGCCACGGTCTTGCGGCTGTCGTCGCGCAAGGTGCGCTGCTCGTCGAGCTCGGCGCGATAGCCTTGCCGGATGAAGCCGCCGTCGCGCGCGAATAGGGGCGGCTCGTCGGCCAGCGCCTCGGCCAGGGCGGCAATCAGCGGCCGATGGTCGGAGCAGGCCGTGACGATGGCGGCAAGCGGCGCCGGTGGCGGCGCCAGCGCCTCGGGTTCGGCCCGCAGCGTGGCGGCCAGCGCTTCGGCCGAGTCGAGACCATCGCGCAGGGCCAGAAGATCGCGCGGGCCGCCGCGGCCGACCGACAGGCGCTGCAGGGCGCGCTCGATGTCGGGCGTGCGGCGCAGCGCCTCGCGCACGCGCTCGCGCATGGCCGGGCGCTCGACGAAGAGCTGCACCAGGTCAAGGCGGCGCTCGATCTCGGCGCGGTCCGTCAGAGGGGCTGCGATCCGTTCGGCGAGAAGGCGCGCGCCGGGGCCGGTCAGGGTGCGGTCGATGGTGGCCAAAAGGCTGCCGTCGCGCCGGCCGTCCAGGCCGCGCACCAGCTCGAGGTTGCGGCGCGTGGCGGGGTCGATCTCCATCGTGCCGTCGGCGCGCACGCGATGCGGCGGCGTGAGCGCCGGGAGCTTGCCGGCCTGCGTGAGCTCGAGGTAGTCGAGCAGCGCGCCGCAGGCTGCGACCTCGGCGCGCGAGAAGGCGCCGAAGCTGTCCAGTGCTGCCACCTTGAAGGCCGACTGCAGGCGCTTGCGGGCATTGTCGCTGTCGAAGCGCGCCGAGGGCAGCGGCGTCAGCACGGCATTCCACTCTTCCAGTGCGGCCTTCAACGGCTCGCGCGCCAGCAGCCGGTCGGGCACCAGCAACTCGCCGGGCGCCAGCCGCGCCAGGGCGGCGGCGAGCTGGCCCGTCTCCAAAGGCTGGGCGGCGAAGTCGGCGGTCGAGAGATCGAGCCAGGCCAGCGCGAGCTCGCCCTGGGCCTCGGCGACGGCGGCGAGGTAATTGTGGCTGCGCGCATCGAGCAAGGAGTCTTCGGTCAAGGTGCCCGGCGTGATCACGCGGATCACGGCGCGCTCGACCACGGACTTGGCGCCGCGCTTCTTGGCCTCGGCCGGGTCCTCGACCTGCTCGCAGACGGCGACCTTGAAACCCTGGCGGATCAGGCGCGACAGGTAGGCCTCGTGGCTGTGCACCGGCACGCCGCACATCTTGATGTCTTCGCCCAGATGCTGGCCGCGCTTGGTCAGCGCGATGTCCAGCGCGGCAGAAGCTTTCACCGCGTCATCAAAAAACAGCTCGTAGAAATCGCCCATCCGGTAGAACACCAGATGGCCGGGATGCGCGGCCTTGATCGCCAGGTACTGGCGCATCATGGGCGTGGCATCGGCGGGTATGGCGACCGCGGGAGCGCTGTCCGGCACGTAAAATTCCTTAGGCTGCCGAGCTTTCAGAAAAGCTGATCCAGAAACGACCTCATGCTGAGGAGCGAGCGCAGCGAGCGTCTCGAAGCATGGGCTGCAGCGCGGTGCTCGTTCCCACCCTTCGAGACGGCCCTGCGGGCCTCCTCAGGGTGAGGTTGTACCCGAATCAGCGTTCCATGAAGGCGAGTACTAGCATAGCGCCGATGAGACCCCATGTGGACGACTGCCTGAGAAGTGAAGGGCGGTGGATTGCGTTGCAGCGCGGGATGGCCTGCTGGCCCCGCTCCGGGAATGCCGCCAATATGCCCCTTCAATCGGTAGAGTAACGCATGGCGAGCAGCGGCTCGGAAGCAATGGTCAGCAACGAAATGGGCGATCTGGACGGCGATTCGCTGGTCATGCATCGCACCGGCCGGCCGGGAAAGATCGAGATCATCGCCACCAAGCCGCTGGTCACCCAGCGGGACCTGGCGCTCGCCTATTCGCCCGGTGTCGCCGCGCCCTGCCTGGAAATCGCCAAGGATGCCAACACCGCCTACGACTACACCGCGCGCGGCAACCTGGTGGCGGTGATCTCCAACGGCACCGCGGTGCTCGGTCTGGGCGACATCGGCGCACTGGCGAGCAAGCCGGTGATGGAGGGCAAGGCGGTCCTGTTCAAACGCTTCGCCGACGTCGACTGCATGGACATCGAGGTCGACACCAAGGAGGTCGACGAGTTCGTCAATTGCGTGCGCTTCCTGGGGCCGACCTTCGGCGGCATCAACCTCGAGGACATAAAGGCGCCCGAGTGCTTCATCATCGAGCAGCGCCTGCGCGAGCTGATGGACATCCCGATCTTCCACGACGACCAGCATGGCACGGCGATCGTCTCGGCCGCCGGCCTGATCAATGCGCTGCATCTCACCGGCCGCAACATCAAGGACATCAAGATGGTGGTGAACGGCGCGGGGGCCGCGTCGATCGCCTGCATCGAGCTCGTCAAGGCGATGGGCATGCCGCACGAGAACGCCATCCTGTGCGACACCAAGGGCGTGCTGTGGCAGGGCCGCACCGAGGGCATGAACCAGTGGAAGAGCGCCCACGCCGTGCGCACCAAGGCGCGCACGCTCGAAGAGGCGATGAAGGGCGCCGACGTGTTCTTCGGCCTCTCGGTCAAGGGCGCGGTCACCAAGGCGATGGTGAAGTCGATGGCCGACAAGCCGATCATCTTCGCCATGGCCAATCCCGACCCCGAGATCACGCCCGAAGATGTGCGCTCGGTGCGCAAGGACGCCATCATCGCCACCGGCCGCTCGGACTACGCCAACCAGATCAACAACGTGCTGGGCTTCCCCTACATCTTCCGCGGCGCGCTCGACGTACGCGCCCGCACCATCAACGAGGAGATGAAGGTGGCGGCGGCCGAGGCGCTGGCCAAGCTCGCGCGCGAGGACGTGCCCGACGAGGTCGATCGCGCCTACTCGGGGCGCCGGCTGCGCTATGGGCCGGAATACGTCGTGCCGGTGCCGTTCGATCCGCGCCTGATCTCGACGGTGTCGGTGGCGGTCGCCCAGGCGGCAATGGATTCCGGCGTGGCCCGCCGGCCGATCCCCGACATGGCGGAATACCGCCGCGCGCTGGCCGGCCGCCTCGATCCGACCAGCCACTGGCTGCAGAGCCTGTTCGAGCAGGTCAAGGCCAACCCGCAGCGCATCGTCTTCGCCGAGGGCGAGGAGGAGCGCACCATCCGCGCCGCGGTGGTGTTCCGCGACAACGGCTACGGCACGCCGATCCTGATCGGCCGCGAGGAGCAGGTGCGCGAGACCATGAAGGGGCTGGGCATCACCAGCACAGCCGGCATGGAGATCCACAATGCGCGGCTCTCGACGCGCAACGCGCCCTACACCGACCTCATCTACAAGCGCCTGCAGCGCGACGGCTACCTGCGCCGCGACGTGCAGCGCATGGTCAACCAGGGCCGCAACGTGTTCGGCGCCAGCATGGTGGCGATGGGCGATGCCGCCGGCATGGTGACCGGCATCACCCGGCGCTTCCCCGAATGCTACGGCGACATCACGAACGTGATCGACGAGGAGCC
>DATGZZ010000624.1:0-4881 GCA_035296945.1 Reyranella sp. | reverse complement strand
CAACCTCATCGGCGTGGCCCGGGCCAATGGCTGGGCCAACCAGCTGCACAACGAGCCGACGATCGGCATCGGCTTCGAGCGGCGCTGGCGCACCGCCCGCACGGTCCTCATCGAGGATCCCAAGCTCGAGGTCGATTTCATCCCGCGCATCGGCGCGGCGCTGGGCAACGTGGCGATCTACGGCGATGTCGGCGGCACGGCCCGCATCGGCAAGAACTTGCGCGACGATTTCGGGCCGCCGCGGCCAAGACCGGCGCTGCCCGGCTCGGAAGCCTTCATCGGCGACGGCAGCTTCGGCTGGTACCTGTTCGCCGGGGTCGACGGCCAGGTAGTCGGTCGCAACATATTTTTGGACGGCAACACCGACGGCAACAGCCTGCGTGTATCTCATCGGCCGTTCGTCGCCGAGGCCCAGGCGGGCCTCGCCATCACGTATGGCGGCGTGCGCGTCACCTACACGCAGGTGCTACGTACGCCGGATTTCTACGAGCAGAACCGCTGGACGCAGTTCGGCTCGTTCAACATAACGTCCAGGTACTGACAGCCTGCCGCCGAGGGGACGTCAGAGTCGTCCCATCAGCAGCAGGATGATCACGATGATGAGGATCAGGCCGGCGCCGCCGCTGGGGTAGTAGCCCCAGCCGCTGCTGTACGGCCATGTCGGCAGGGCACCGATCAGGATCAGGATGAGGATGATCAGGAGAATGGTGCCCAGCATGGTTTGCTCCTTCCTAGCCCCCCTTCGCTCCTGCGGAGCTTCGGGGGGCCTGACGACGAGTAAGCAGCTCAAGCCACCGAAGCTGCTCCGCAGCGTAGGTGGCTAGCCGAGGTTCTGCTCGGCGAACGACCAGTTGGCGAGCTTGTCCAGCCAAGCCTGGACGTGGTCCGGCCGGCGGTTCTGGTAGTCGAGGTAGTAGGCGTGCTCCCATACGTCGGCGACCAACAGCGGCGTGCCGCCGTGCGCGATCGGCGTGTCGGCGTTGGCCGTCGTCTCGATGGCGAGCTTGCCGCCCTTGGCGACCAGCCAGGCCCAGCCGCTGCCGAACTGGCCGACGGCTGCCGCCTTGAAGGCCTTGTTGAAGTCCTCGACGCTGCCGAAGCTGTCCTCGAGGGCCTTCTTGATCTTGCCGGCCGGCGCGCCGCCCTTGGGCGCCATGCTGTGCCAGTAGAAATCGTGATTCCAGGCCTGTCCGGCGTTGTTGAAGATGGCTTTGCCCTTCTCGTCCTTGGCCGCTTTCTTGACGATCTCCTCGAGCGTGAGGGCGGCGTACGGCGTGCCCTCGATCAACTCGTTCAGCTTGTCGACATAGGCCTTGTGATGCTTGCCGTAGTGGAACGAGATCGTCTTCGCGGAAATGACGGGCGCAAGCGCCTCCTCGGCGTAAGGGAGCTTGGGCAGGGTGAAAGGGGGCTTTCCTTTATCCAAAGGCATGACGCGTACTCCGGCTAACCCGATGAACAGGTCGGGTGGGCTGTGGATGGTTGATGAACGTCCGATCGACGCCGACGTTGCGACGCGCCGGACGGTGGCAGGTTGCCACAGGAACCTTGGCAGAAAGGTGACGTTGGGCGCCTGCGGCGACTCCGCGCGCGAGGAGGTTCATGGTCGGCATCATCTATCTGGTCGGGTTGATCGTCATCGTCATGGCGATCCTCTCCTTCGTCGGCCTGCGCTAGCGGCGCTCGGATCGGCCTCCGCTACGAGCAGGCCGGGGCCCGCTTCTCGGTACGAAATTTTTCCGTAAAGCCAGCGAGTGAGAACCAGTCGCTCGCCCCGAGGCGTCGCGGTATAGATTTTTCAGCGAACGGTTCTCAGTCGCGCACTCAGTGGTTGCATCGCAAGAAGCACGGAGTATCTCTCTTTGCGAACACGCGCATCGCCAGGAGGTCGCCGTGCAAGGCAATCCACAAGTCATCGCCGAGCTCAACAAGCTCCTGAAGAACGAGCTCACCGCGATCAACCAGTATTTCCTGCATGCCCGCATGATGAAGCACTGGGGCTTCGAGCGGCTGGGCAAGAAGGTCTACGAGGAATCGATCGGCGAGATGAAGCATGCCGACAAGCTGATCCAGCGCATCCTCATCCTCGACGGCCTGCCCAACCTGCAGGACCTCGGCCGGCTCGCTGTCGGCGAGACCGTCGTCGAATGCCTCAATGCCGACCTGCGGCTGGAGACCGAGGCGCGCAATGCACTGGTCGCCGCGGTGACGCTTTGCGAATCGACGAAGGACTATGTCAGCCGCGAGATCGTCGTCGATATCCTCGAGGACGCCGAAGAGCACATCGACTTCCTGGAGACCGAGATCTCCCTGGTCGGCAAGGTCGGCGAGCAGAACTACCTGCAGACGCAGATCGGCGAAGGCAAGGAATCGAGCTGATGGGAGCGCGGGCCTCTGGCCCGCAATCATGAGCGGGCCAGAGGCCCGCGCTCCCAAAATCTAGTCAGCAGCCAAAAGATTGGGCGCCTCAGCTTGGTCGCAAGCCCGGGTCTGAGCGATGCGCTCGCGCATGTCGCAGGCGCAACTGCCGCATTGAGGGCTCTTGCCGCAGGCGCGGAAGATATCAGCCGGACGGCGGGCGCCCGCGCGGACGGCGGCGTCGACGTCGCGCTCACGAATGGCTTGGCAGATGCAGATGAACATGCCCTTGCGCCGTGGTCCCTATGCAGATGCGACTTACTCGCAGGCGCGAAGATAGTGCCCGGGCGCGGGCGGGTCAAGCGGGCGCTAAAACCCTGGCAGCAAATACTTTTCCAGCTTTGCCCGCAGCGCTCCATCGATCGGATGGGGCGACTTGCCCCTCAGCCGAACGACCGTCATCTCGGCCGCGGCAATGCAGGTCGCGTCCTTGAAGGCGGCCGATCCCACGGTGATGGAGCTGGTGCCGATCTTCATCACGCCGGTGCCCAGCTCGACCTGGCCCGGCCAGTGCGATTCGGCGAGGAAGCTCACGGTCATGCCGGCCGAGATGCCGCGTGTGCCATCGGCATTCGTCATCAGGCCCATGTCGCGCATGAAGGTGAGGCGCGCCGTCTCGAGATAGGCGCAGATCGCCACGTTGTTGACGTGCCCGGCGGCGTCCTGGTCCGAGAAGCGCACCGTGTCGGTGCACCAGTGCGGATAGATCGAGCGATCCTGTAGTCGTTTGTCGCGTGACATGGCGCAAGTGTAGCATCCCGCCGCCATGGCACATCCCATCTTCACCGAAGACCACGACCTCATTCGCGCCCAGCTCCGCCGCTTCGTCGACGAGAAGGTGAAACCGCACGGGCCGAAGTGGGAAGAGGCGGGCTTCGTGCCGCGCGAGGTGCTGCGCGAGATGGGCGAGCTCGGTCTCTTCTCGCTGCGCATCCCCGAGGCGATGGGCGGCGCGGGCCTCGATGCACGCGCCTCGGTGGTGCTGGCCGAGGAGGTCGGGCGCTCGACCCATGGTGGCTTTGCCATCACCGTGCTGGTCCACACCGACATGGCGAGCCCGCATCTCATGCGCTTCGGCACCAAGCACCAGCTCGAGAAGTACCTGCCGGGCGTCATGGCGGGAAAGATCATCACCGCAGTCGGCGTCACCGAGCCCGGTGCCGGCTCCGACGTCGCCGGCATCCGCACCCGCGCGGTGCGCGACGGCAACGATTATGTGCTGAACGGCATCAAGATGTTCATCACCAACGGCGTGCATGGCGATCTCTACTTCATCGCCGCCCGCACCGATCCCGAAGCCAAGGGCAGCCGCGCCATCACCATGTTCATCGTCGAGAAGGGCACGCCGGGCTTCAAGGTCGGCCGCGCCCTCGACAAGACCGGCTGGCGCTCCTCGGACACCGCCGAGCTGATCTTCGAGGATTGCCGCGTGCCGTCCGAGAACGTGCTGGGCGAGCCCAACCGCGGCTTCTATTCGATCATGGCCAACTTCCAGACCGAGCGGCTGGTGATCGGCGCCATGGCCATGGCCGAGGCGCGCGAGGCGATCCGGCTCACCTTCGAGCATGTCAGCCAGCGCACCGCCTTCGGCAAGCCACTGTGGGACAAGCAGGCGATCCGTCAGCGCCTGTCGCGCCGCCTGGCCGAGGTCGAGGCGGCGCGACAGCTCGTGCATCACACCGCCTGGCTCGATGCCCAGGGCCAGGATTGCGTCGCCCAGGTGTCGATGGTGAAGGCGCTGGCCGGCGACCTCGTGAACCAGGTCCTCTACGACTGCGTGCAGTTCCACGGCGGCATGGGCTTCGTGCGCGAGACCGCGGTCGAGCGCATGGCGCGTGACGCGCGCGTCCAGGCGATCGGCGGCGGGGCGTCGGAGGTCATGCTGGAGGAGATCGCCAAGCGTTTTGCAGCGGTGCTGGCCGATTAGCTACCTCATCCACCTCCCCCGTATGACGGGGGAGGTGCATGAGGGGGCTACTTCGGCGCGACCAGGAACGGCCCGACGGCCAGCAGCTTGCATCCCACGCCGCCGGTCTTGCTGCACTCGCTGAGGGCGTCAGCCACCGCCGCTGCCTCGCTTGCCCGTCCGGACACGAGGCCGACCGGACCGTTGTCGGCGATTGCGAGCGCGCGCCAGTCGTCGGCGATCAGATAGCGCTCGACGGCGGCCTGCCGACCGGCATCGGCTGACGGGGCGTGCTCGGGCGTGAAGATGCCGGTTACGCGATGGAGTTGCGGCACGCGCACCACGACCTGATCGTCGACCGAATAGACGACGCACGGGTGCCCGCTGATCTGGCCGCAGGTCTGCAGGTTGCGCCGGATCGCATCGGCAACGGTCTCGCTCGGCGACCACCATTCGAGGGGGCCGCGGCCGAGCACGAGGGCGCGATGCCGCGTCGTCCTCATGTAGTGCTCCCGGAGGTTCTGGCGGCCGCGCTCGGTCACCAGGGGCACGGCGGC
>DATGZZ010000623.1:0-9120 GCA_035296945.1 Reyranella sp. | reverse complement strand
GCTTGCCCGGTAGGGGCGGCCAGGGCGTCGCGGGATCCTCGATGGCTAAGAAGGCCTCGACCTGGGCCGGGTCCGCGGAGGCAGCAAGGCGGCCCGGAATGGCCACCGAGAAATTGTCGGTGGCGCGCGCCTGCACGTAGTCGTCTGCGTCGATCCCGGTTCCCTTGAGCAGCGAGGCCAGCGGGATGGCGCGATAGGTCATCGTGCGGCGATAGACCGGATCGGCGACCGTGACGCCGCGCACGTCGGCGGTGGCGAGCAACGCCTTCAGCGTATAGGTCCTGGTCCCGTCCCTGCCAGCGATCGTGAGGGTCGGCGATTGGGCGACGACAGCCGGTGCGGCGAAGCATGCCAGGCCGCCGAGCAGCGCAACCACCAGAAGCCGCGTTCCGGCCATCACGTCATCCTCTGACCACCGATCCGGCACTCTTTCAGAATCTCGGGGCGGAAGGCGAGGCCATGGCCCGGCCGTTCCGGCGGTGTCATGGTGCCGGTCTTCGATGGCAGCACCGGCTCGATCCAGAGATCGTCGTTCCAGTCCATGTATTCGAGGTAGTTGGCATTGGGGATCGCGGCCAGCACATGGACCATGGTCTCGTGGAAGAGATGCGGGGCGATGCGGATGCCCCACGGCTCGGCGGCGGCCGCGATCTTGCGCAGCTCGGTGTAGCCGCCGCGCATCGGATCGGGCTGCAGGATGGGCACGCACGGCGTTTCGAAGAAGGGACGGAGGTCATTGCGCGTAAAATGGCTCTCGCCGCCCACGATCCGGGTTTTCAGCGCCGCGGCGATGCGCCGGTAGCCGGCGAAATCCTCGGCCACCACCGGCTCCTCCAGCCAGTACGGATCGAACTCGTCGATGCGATGGCCGGCCTGGATGGCGGTGTCGGCGTCCCAGCCCATGTTGACGTCGATCATGATCTCGATGCCGCCGCCCATCGCCTCGCGCATGGCTTTGACGTTCTGCACGTCCTCGCGCCACGGCCGGATGTGCGCGACCTGCATCTTGATCGCCTTCAGTCCCTGCGCCGTGAACTCCTTGGCGCGCGCGATCATGCCGTCGCGGCCGAGGCCACGAAAGCAGCCCGATCCGTAGGCGGGCACCTCGCTGCGTGCTGCGCCCCATAGGCGAAACAGAGGCAGCCCGGCCCGCTTGCCTAAAATGTCCCACAGCGCCATGTCGACGGCGCTCTGCGCGAACACCGTGACGCCCATGCGGCCCAGCCAGAAGTTGCTCTTGTAGAGCACCTGCCAGATCGCCTCGATCTCGGTGGCGTCGCGGCCGATGATATGTGGGGCTATAAGCTCCTTCATGCAGGCATCGAGCGTGTGCAGCCCACCGCGCAGGGGCATCAGGTAGCTCATCCCGACGATCCCGCCCTGGGTCTCGATCTCCAGCACATAGATGTCGCGCTTCGGCGCCGAGAGGATGCCGGCGGCCGGTGGCGGCCCTCGCCATGGTACCTGCAGCAGGGTTGAACGCAGCTCGACGATGGTCGTGGGCGTGGTCATCAGGCGTATCTCCCCTCATCCTATTAAATGGGCGTTTGGCTCACTATGATGCGCCCGCCATGACTTCGTCCAACCGCCTCTATCTCTTCGACACCACCCTGCGAGATGGTGCCCAGACCCAGGGCGTCGACTTCACCGTCGCCGACAAGGTCGCCATCGCGCGCGAGCTCGATCTTTTGGGCATCGACTACATCGAAGGCGGTTGGCCGGGCGCCAATCCGACCGACGATCGCTTCTTCGCCGATCCGCCGGAGTTCCTGAACGCCAAGTTCGTGGCCTTCGGCATGACGCGCCGTGCCGGCCGCAGTGCGGCCAACGATCCGGGCCTGGCCGCCATCCTGCAGACCAAGGCGCGCAACGTCTGCATGGTCGGCAAGACCTGGGACTTCCATGTCGACGTGGCGCTCGAGGTCGATCGCAAGGAATACCTCGAGATGATCTCGGACTCGCTCGCCTATGCGAAGGGCCGTATGGACGAGGTGATGTTCGACGCCGAGCATTTCTTCGATGGCTACAAGGCCAACCCCGACTATGCGATGGCCTGCCTCGCCGCGGCCGAGAAGGCGGGCGCGCGCTGGCTGGTGCTGTGCGACACCAACGGCGGGACCTTGCCGGACGAGATCGAGCGCATTGTCGCTGACGTGGTGAAGAAGATCCCGGGCGAGCGGCTCGGCATCCACACCCACAACGACACCGAGAACGCCGTCGCCAACACGCTGGCCGCCGTGCGCGCCGGCGTGCGCCAGGTGCAGGGCACCATCAACGGCCTGGGCGAGCGCTGCGGCAACGCCAACATGATCGCGCTCATCCCCAATCTCGTCCTCAAGATGGGCTTCGAGACCGGATTGAAGGACGGCGCGATGCAACGCCTCACGCATCTGTCGCGCCTGCTCGACGACCGGCTGAACGTCCTGCCCAACCGCAGTGCCGCCTATGTCGGCACGCGTGCCTTTGCGCACAAAGGCGGCCTGCACGTCTCGGCGGTCGAGAAGGATCCCAAGACCTACGAGCACGTCGACCCCGAGACGGTCGGCAACCAGCGCATCATCGTGGTCAGCGACCAGGCCGGCCGCTCCAACATCATGGCGCGCTTCCGCCAGATCGGATTGGAGGTCGATTCCAAGGATCCCGGCGTCGCGCGGCTCCTGGAGATCGTCAAGGAGCGCGAGGCCGAAGGCTATGCCTACGACGGCGCCGATGCCTCGTTCGAGCTTTTGGCACGCCACGAGTTGCACACCGTGCCCGACTACTTCGCCCTGCACAGTTTTCGCGTACTGGCCGAGCGTCGAGTCAATGCGCGCGGCCAGCTCATCGCGCTTTCGGAGGCGACGGTGAAGCTCGATGTCGGCGGCCGTCGCGCCATGGAAGTGGGCGAAGGCAACGGCCCGGTGAACGCACTGGATGCTGCCCTGCGGAAGGCGCTGCTGCCGGTCTATCCCGAGCTGCACGATATGCGGCTGGTCGACTTCAAGGTCCGCATCCTCGATGCCGCGGGCGGAACGGCGGCGACGACGCGGGTCATGATCGAAAGCGCCGACGCCAAGCGCCGCTGGTCGACCATCGGCGTGTCGCCCAACATCGTCGACGCCTCCTACAACGCCCTCTACGACGCCATCACCTACAAGTTGTTTCGCGACGGCGCCAAGCGTGCTGAACCTAAGACCTCACCCTGAGGAGGCGCGTAGCGCCTGGGCGCATTCACAAGCGCCATACTCGAAGCGTGGGCCACCGGCACGTTCTGTTGCCCACCCTTCGAGACGCGCCCTGCGGGCGCTCCTCTGGGCGAGGTCGTGGTGTTGCTTGGCAGCCATGTTGCGCCCGCCAGTTGACCTAACTGGGGGCGGGGCAGACCATATATAGGTGCGAGACGGAGAGCATCTGGACGGCCGTTCCCCGGCGGGGACGGTAACGCCCCCGGCTGCGGCCATTCAGCGACGGCCGCGCATGGAACGGCGTATCGTGGCTCGAGCCGTCATGTGGTCGCTGCCCGCGATCGTGCTCGCCATCAGCGTCTTCGTCTGGCTGTCGTCCGGCCGCTGGGTCTCGACCGACAACGCCTATGTGAAGGGCGACCGTGCGCAGATCGCGCCCGAGCTCAGCGGCATCATCGTCGAGGTGCCGGTGCAGGAGAACCAGCACGTCTCGCGCGGGCAGCTGCTGTTCAAGCTCGACGATCAGTCCTATCGCCTGTCGCTCGCCAGGATCGATGCTGAGATCGAGACGACGCGCGCCGACATCCGGGGCTTGCGCGCGCAATGGCGCACCAAGCGCGAGGAGATCAAGGCGGCGCAGAGCCAGCTCAACTACGCCCAGCAGGAATTCGAGCGCCAGTCCGACCTCGCCGAGAGGAAGATCGCCTCGCAGCAAAAGCTGCAGGAGACGCGGATGGGCCTCGACGTCGCCCGCCAGCGCATCTCGGCCGCACAGGAGGACCTGCAGCGCATCGAGGCACAGCTTGCCGGCGATCCCAAGATCCGCACTGACGACCATCCAAGGGTCAAGCAGGGGGTGGCGGCGCGCGACGAGGCGCTGCTGCAGCTTCGCCGCACGACCATCGAATCGCCGCTCGACGGCA
The DNA here is from genome assembly GCA_035296945.1 of Reyranella sp. Classification (GTDB taxonomy): domain Bacteria; phylum Pseudomonadota; class Alphaproteobacteria; order Reyranellales; family Reyranellaceae; genus Reyranella. The sequence continues at coordinate 5,033 of DATGZZ010000623.1, read as the reverse complement.
TCGTCTCCAAGCGGCCGGTGCCCGGCAGCTACGCCACCGCCGGGGTGCCGGTGATGGTGGTGGTGGCCGACACCGATCTTTGGATCGAGGCCAACTTCAAGGAGACCGAGCTCACCTTGGTGCGGCCGGGCCAGACCGCGATCGTCAAGGTCGACACCTATCCCGATGCCGCATGCACCGGCAAGGTCGCGAGCATCGCCCAGGCGACCGGTGCGGAGTTCGCCGTGCTGCCGCCGCAGAACGCCTCGGGCAACTGGGTGAAGGTGGTGCAGCGCATCCCGGTGCGCATTGCCGTCACCTGCCGCGAGGGCGATCCGCCCTTGCGCGTCGGCATGAGCACGACGGTTGAGATCGACACCGGCCACAGCCGCTCGATCGGCAGCCTTTTAAGCGGGCTTGCCAAGACCTTCGGCCTGTCGAGCGCGTCGGCCACGGCCAAGCCATGACGCCGGTCGATCCGGCGGTGAGGCGCCGGCGCGGCCTGATCACCATCGTGGTGATGATGGCCACAATCATGCATGCCCTCGACGGCACCATCGCCAACGTGGCGCTGCCCTCGATCCAGGGCTCGCTGTCGGCAACGCAGGAGCAGGTCTCCTGGGTGGTGACCTCCTATATCGTGGCCTCGGCCATCATGACGCCGTTCGCGGGCTTCAGCGCCACGCGCTTCGGCCTGCGCCGCACGCTGTCGACCTGCGTGATCGGCTTCACCATCGTGTCGATGCTGTGCGGCGCGGCCCAGACGCTCGACCAGCTCGTGCTGTTCCGCGCGCTGCAGGGCGGCTTTGGTGCAGCCCTCGTGCCGGTCTCGCAAGCCATCATGATGGACACTTATCCGCGCGAGGAGCAGGGCAAGGCGATGGCGATGTGGGGCGTCGGCACGATGATCGGTCCGATCGTCGGCCCGTCGCTGGGCGGCTGGCTCACCGACGAGTTCACCTGGCGCTGGGTGTTCTACGTCAACCTGCCGGTCGGCCTGCTGTGCGCCGCCGGCATCCTCATTCTGGTGCGCGACACCGCACCCGACCGGCGGCGGCCGTTCGACATGCTGGGCTTCGTCCTGCTCGCCGTCGCCATCGGCAGCTTCCAGCTCATGCTCGATCGCGGCCAGCAGCTCGACTGGTTCGATTCGCTCGAGATCATCGTCGAGACCCTGGTCGCTGGCGTCGCCTTTGCCATGTTCCTGATCCACGTGCTGACCGACCATCACCCGTTCCTGTCGCGCGACCTGTTCCGCGACCGCAACCTCACGGTCGGCCTGATCCTGACCGCCATCACCGGCCTGGTGCTGATCGTCACGGCGACGCTGATGCCGCCCTTCCTGCAGCACCTCAAGGGCTATCCGGTGTTCACCACCGGCGTCGTGCTGGCGCCGCGCGGTGCCGGCATGATGATCTCGATGATGCTGGTGTCGCGCCTGATCGGTCGCTTCGACGCCCGCATCATGATCGCCTTGGGCTTCGGCTTGTGCGCGTTCTCGCTGTGGGAGATGACGACCTTCACCCTCGATGTCAGCGAGAGCCAGATTATCTGGAACGGCGTGGTGCTGGGCTTCGCGCTCGGGCTGGTCTTCCCGCCGCTCACCACGCTCACCTTCGCTACCCTGCCGCCCCGGTTGCGCACCGAGGGAGCGGCGATCAACGCGCTGATGCGCAATCTCGGCGCCTCGGTCGGCATCGCCGTGCTGGTCTCGCTGCTGGCGCGCAACACCCAGGAGAACCGGGCCGAGCTGGTCGGCCAGCTCACGCCCTACAGCGCCGGCTGGCCGTTCGGCCGCGTCATGCCCGGCCCCGATTCACAGATGCTCGCGGTGTGGGATGCCGAGATCAATCGGCAAGCCGCGATGATCGGCTACCTCAACGACTTCCGCGCCATGACGATCTGCAGCCTGCTCGTGATCCCGCTGCTGCTGCTCATGCGCAAGCAGATGCTGGCCCGCTAGGCACCGCTCATCCTTGGCGCTCTCCCTTGACGGGCGTGAGGTGCGCACATCATAATTTGATGTAGCCGCATCATGAGAGTCGCGCGGCCAAGTACCGACAGGAGGAAACATGGCACGCACGTCCTTCGCGGCGCTGATCGGCGCCGTTGTCCTGGCCGGCATCGCCGCGAGCAATCCGGTTCAAGCGCAGGTGATCGGCGTCAGCTGGTCGAATTTCCAGGAAGAGCGGTGGAAGACCGACGAGGCGGCGATCAAAGCCGCGATCGCGGCGGGCGGCGGCACCTACGTGTCGGCCGACGCGCAGAGCTCGGCAGCCAAGCAGATCACCGACATCGAAGCGCTGATCGCGCGCGGCGCCAAGGCGCTGATCGTGCTGGCGCAGGACGCCAACGCCATCCGCCCGGCCGTCGAGAAGGCCGTCAACGAGGGCATCCCGGTGATCGGCTACGACCGCCTGATCGAGATGAAGGACGTGCTCTACATCACCTTCGACAACAAGGAAGTCGGGCGCCTCCAGGCCCGCGAGGTGTTCAAGGTGAAGCCGGACGGAAACTACGTCTTCATCAAGGGCTCGTCGGCCGATCCCAACGCCAACTTCCTGTTTTCCGGCCAGATGGAGGTGCTGGGTGACGCGATCAAGGCCGGCAAGGTCAAGAACGTCGGCGAGTCCTACACTGACGGCTGGCTGCCGGCCAACGCGCAGCGCAACATGGAGCAGTTCCTCACCGCCAATCGCAACAAGGTCGACGCCGTCGTGGCGTCGAACGACGGCACGGCAGGCGGCGCCGTTGCCGCGCTCGCGGCGCAGGGCATGGCGGGCGCAGTGCCGGTCTCGGGCCAGGACGGCGACCACGCGGCGCTGAACCGCGTCGCGCTCGGCACGCAGACCGTGAGCGTGTGGAAGGATGCGCGGCTGCTCGGCCGCACGGCGGGTGAGCAGGCCATGACGCTGGCCAAGGGCACCAAGCTCGCGGCCCTGCAGGGCACCAAGGCGTGGGCCGACGGCCCGCGCAAGATCGCGATGACCTCGATCCTGCTGACGCCGGTGCCGATCACCAAGGATAACCTCGACGTCGTCATCCAGGCCGGCTGGGTGCCGAAAGACGTGGTCTGCCGCGGTGTGAAGGCGGGGACGGCCAAGGCCTGCAATTGATCGACACTTGGTAGCCGGGGACCGTACCTCAGAAGCTGTCGCGGCGTCGGTGCGCCGCGAGCCCGGCCGCGCCTTCGCCGGTCTGTTCCGCGCCACCGAGATCGACGCCCGCCTCGTCGGCATGCTGGGGGCGCTGGCGCTGATCTGGATCGGCGTCGACATCCTGTCGGGCGGCGCCTTCCTGACGCCGCGCAACCTCTGGAACCTCTCCGTGCAGACCGCATCGGTCGCCGTCATGGCGGCCGGCATGGTGCTGGTGATCGTGGCGCGTCATATCGATCTCTCGGTCGGCTCCATCCTGGGCCTGGTCGGCATGATCATGGGGGTGACGCAGGCCGAGTTCCTGCCGAAGTACCTGGGCTTCGACCATCCGCTCATCTGGGTCATCGCCCTCGCCGTCGGGCTCGCCGTCGGTGCTGCGATCGGCCTGCTGCACGGCGCTATCGTCGCCTATCTCGGCGTGCCGGCCTTCATCGTGACCCTGGGCGGCCTGCTGGTGTGGCGCGGCTGCGCCTGGTGGATCACGTCGGGGCGCACCGTGGCGCCGATGGACGATGCCTTCCGGCGCATGGGCGGCGGCATCGAAGGCGCGATCGGCGCCAGCTGGACCTGGGTCGTGGCGCTGATCGCCTTCGCCGCCATCGTCTGGCGCACGCTCCATGCCCGAGGGCGTCGCCGACAGGTCGGCTTCGCCCTTCGACCGATCTGGGCGGAGGTGACGGTGGCCGGGCTTGCCTGTCTTGCCGTGTGGGCGGTCGTGCTGGTCGCCAACAGCTACGACCTGCCGCCGCGCGTCGCCGAGCGGATCGCCGCCGAGCGCGGCCTTGTCGTGCCGCCGCAGGGTCTCGCGATCGCTCACGGCCTCGCCCTGCCGGTGCTGATCGCGGTCTGTGTCGGCATCGTTGTCACCTTCCTCGCCCAGCGCACGCGCTTTGGCCGCTACGTGTTCGCACTCGGCGGCAATCCGGAGGCCACGGAGCTGTCGGGTGTGGATACCAAGCGTGTCACCATGCTGGTCTTCGTGCTGATGGGCATGTTGTGCGCCGTGGCGGCCGCCATATCGACCGCGCGCCTGAACGCCGCGACCAACGCGCAGGGCATGCTCGACGAGCTCTATGTCATCGCCGCGGCCGTGATCGGCGGCACGTCGCTAGGCGGTGGCCTCGGCACTGTCGCGGGCGCCATGCTGGGCGCGCTGGTCATGCAGAGCCTGCAGTCGGGCATGGTGCTGATGGGCCTCGACACGCCGTTGCAGAACATCGTCGTCGGGTTGGTGCTGGTCGTGGCCGTGTGGCTCGACCGGCTCTACCGCTCGCGCACCTTGAAGGGGAGCACGGGATGAGCCATGCCCAGGCCCCGCTGGTTGAGATGCGCGACATGAGCATCAGCTTCGGCGGCGTGCGCGCCGTCGACGGCGTGTCGCTCGACCTCCAGGGCGGCGAGGTCGTGGGCCTGCTCGGCCACAACGGCGCCGGCAAGTCGACGTTGATCAAGATGCTGTCGGGCGCCTACCGGCCCGACGCCGGCGATATCCGCATCGACGGCCGGCCGGCCACGATCCACAGCCCACGCGACGCCAGACGCTACGGCATCGAGACCATCTACCAGACTCTCGCGTTGGCCGAGAATCTCGACGCCGCGGCCAACCTGTTCCTCGGCCGCGAACTCAGGAGCGGCTGGGGCACGCTCGATGACGTCGCCATGGAGGTCGAGACGCGCAAGGTGATGGCGCGCCTCAATCCGCACTTCGCCAAGTTCAAGGAGCCGGTGCGCGCGCTGTCGGGCGGCCAGCGCCAGGCCGTCGCCATCGCGCGGGCGATCCACTTCAACGCCCGCGTGCTGATCATGGACGAGCCGACCGCGGCGCTGGGCCCGCAGGAGACCCAGCAGGTCGCCGACCTCATCGTCCAGCTCAAGAAGGAAGGCATCGGCATCTTC
>DATGZZ010000622.1:0-4857 GCA_035296945.1 Reyranella sp. | reverse complement strand
ACCGTGGCGCCCAGGACGGCATTGAGGTCGGCGTTGAACAGCGAGTTCTTCATGTAGAGGCCGAGGCCCGGCCAGGCGAACACCGTCTCGGTCAGCACGGCACCCTCCAGCAAGCTGCCGAAGGTGAGCGCAATGACGGTGACGAGCTGCACCCAGACATTGCCCAGCGCATGCACCCAGACGACGCGCCACGGCGACAGGCCCTTGGCCAGGGTCGCCAGCACATATTCCTGCCGCAGCTGCGCCAGCATGAAGCTGCGCGTCATCCGCGCCACGTAGGCCAAGGACAGGTAGCCAAGGATCGAGGCAGGCAGCAGCAGGTGCCAGAACGCGTTCCAGAACACGTCGTATTCACCGGCCAGCAGGCTGTCGATGGTGGTCATGCCGGTGATCGGGGCGACGATGTCGTCGAACGCCACATCCAGCCGGCCCGGTCCCTCGACCCAACCGAGCCTGGCGTAGAACAACAGCAGGCCGATCAGCCCCAGCCAGAACACCGGCATGGAATAGCCGAGCAGGGACAGAAAGCGGATCACCTGGTCCTGCCAGCGGCCGCGATGGGTTGCGGCCAGCACGCCCATCGGTACGCCTGCCACCACGCCGATGAGCAGGGCCAGCAGCGCCAGTTCCAGCGTGGCGGGGAATACCTGCAGCAGGTCGTGCAGCACGGGGCGCGAGGTGATGACGGAGTTGCCGAAGTCGCCGTGCAGCACCTTCATCAGATAGCGCCAGTACTGCACCGGAATGGGCAGATCGAGTCCGATCTCGGCACGCACCCGCGCATAGGTCTCCGCCGAGGCCTTGTCGCCGACGATGGCCAGCACCGGATCGATCGGGATCACCCGGCCGATGAAGAAGGTGACGCAGGTGAGCCCGAGGAAGGTGAGCGCGACGGAAAGCAGGCTGCGCGCCGCCCGGTTGGCCACACTCCTGGCCAGACCCCAGGCGGGAGCGGCGGATGCCGCTCCCTGTGTGGTCGGGGAGGTCAAAGTGTCAGGACTTCCGGATGGTGCGGTAGAAGTTCAGATCCTCGGTGATACCGGGGGCGAACCCGGTCGCCGTTGCGCGCCGCGCCACCTGGTTGTTGTTCTGGAACATGAAGATGTACGGGCCCTCGTCGGTCACCTTCTTTTGCAGCACCGCGTATTGCTCGGCGCGTTTCTTGGCGTCGAGCTCCTTCGCTGCGGCGAGCATCTCCTTGGTGATGTCGGGGATGAACCACTTGTTGCGCCAGGCGATCGGCTTGCTCTTCGGCGTGTCGGAGTTGTCGTCATTGTGCACGAAGCTGTCGGCGTTGGTGTGCGGATCGAAATAGTCCGGACCCCAGGAGAGCATGGCGATCTGGTGCCCTCGCCCGCGGTACTGGCTGATCACCGCCTTCAGCTCCATCGGTTCGATCGACACCTTGATGCCGGCCTGGCCCATGGTCTGCTGCACGGATTGCGAGATTTCGGTCCATGGCGAGACGTTGGGCGCGGCCATCTTCACTGCGAAACCGTCCTTGTAGCCGGCCTCGGCCAGCAGCGCCTTGGCCTTCGCCACGTCCAGCTTGAAGGGGACGTATTCGATGGCGCCGAAGAAGCCCAGCGGCAGGAAGCTCTGCTGAACGAAGAAGCGGCCGGCCAGGAAGCTCTTCACCATGCCGTCGTAGTCGACCAGCATCTTCATCGCCTGGCGCACCTTCGGGTTGGCTAGCGGCTCGTATCCCAGGTTCAGGCCCATGTAGAAGGTGTTGGCGGCCTTGAAGGACTCCACCTTGATGTCGGCGTTGCTGGCCAGCGGCTTGATCTGGTCCGGCGTCAGGTCGCGGGCGTAGTCGGCGTCCGCCTTCTCGAGCAACAGGCGCTGCGAGGCCGGCTCCGGCACGTGGCGGACGACCACGCGCTTCAGCGGCGGCGCACCCAGGCGGAACCCTGGATAGGCTTCCAGGCTGACGCTTTCATTGGCCTTCCACGCCAGCAGCTTGAACGCGCCGGAGGACGCCGAGTGGGTCTTCAGCCAGCCATTGCCCAGGTCGCCGTTGGTCTCGTTCGCCAGCGCCACCTTCTTCTCGACCACCGAGGCGACGATGGAGGTCATCAGGTTCAGCACCAGGGAGGGAGCGAAATCCCCGGTGATCTTGAGGACAAGCGTATCGCCGCTGCCCTTCACGAGATCCTTGACGGTGGTTTTCGACCAGCCGAGCTGGGTCAACAGGAAGGCCGACGTCTTGTCCATCAGCACGACGCGCTGCAGGGAAAACTCCGCGTCCTCGGCGGTCACCGGCGCGCCGGACTGGAATTTGAGGTTGGGGCGGATCTTGAAGGTGAAGGTCTTGCCGTCCGGCGAGACCGTCCAGGATTCGGCGACGCCGCCGACCAGCTTGGTCAGGTCCTCCGCCTCGTAGCGCAGCAGGCGATCGTAGATGTTGGTGCACATCTCGATGCCGGACAGCTCGTAGCACTCGCCCGGATCGAGGGTGATGATGTCGTCGATCTGCTTGGCGAAGACGGCGGTGTCCTTTGGAGCAGCGGCGTCGGCGATGCGCCTCCAGCCGGCGAACGGCACGGCGGTAGCCGTCGCCAGCAACAGGCGCCTGGTCATCTCGGTCATGGTCAGTCCCCCTTTCGGTGGTGATTGGGCGGTCGTGGTTGGCTGCAGTATGCCACTTGCTTGCCGTGTGCCGTAGTATGGCGGCGGTGTGCGAAACAGGCTGCTGCCGATCCTGCATATGAGCATGGCCTGCGACTTGACAGTCGAGCCGCCTTTCAATGAACTTCGTTTCAATAGCAGAACGAAGTTCATATCCATGAACGACAATGTGAAATCCGCGGGCCGGGTGCTCGATATCCTCGAGCTGTTGGCCCGCAGCGACGAGGCGATGGCCCTGAAGGACCTCGTCTCGGTCCTGGCGCTGCCCAAGAGCAGCGCCCACGCCCTGCTCCGCACGCTGCAGTCGCGCGGCTACGTCGAACGCGACGCCGCCGACCGCTACGCCCTGAATGAGTCGCTGCGCCAGTCGGCAGGCTGGATCGGCGGGCCGCAAGCGCACCTCGCCGCGCTGGCCCGCCCGGTGATGGAGCAGTTGCGCGACGAGCTGGAAGAGAGCGTGTTCCTGGGCGTCCGCGAGGCACGCGGCGACGTCAAGGTCATCGCCAAGGCGGTCAGTCGCGCCGCCATTCGCTACGATTCCGACGATCCCAGCCCGCGGACGGCCTATTGCACCGGGATGGGCCGCATCCTGCTGGCATTCTGGGACAAGAAGTCGACGGCTGCCTATTTGATGCGCAATCGATTGCGCGTCCACACGCCCCGGACCGTGACCGATGCGGTCAAGCTGCGCGCGATCCTCGCCAAGGTGGCGGCCGACGGCTACGCCGTTGTCGAAGAAGAATATGTGCTGGGCGGCTCGGCCACGGCGGCGCCGGTGTTCGGCGCCAATGGTACGGTCGTTGCAGCGCTGAACGTGGGAACGGTGTCGGCGCGCTATCCGGCCGCCAAGCCGCGCATCATCGCCGGCGTCGTGCGCGCGGCAGCCACCATCAGCCAGCGCCTCGGCTACCGGCGCGCGGCATAGGGTTTGGACGGAGGGTTTTCAGCGGTGAGCTATCGAATCGGCGTCGACATCGGTGGCACCTTCGCGGACTTCTGTGCGCTCGATGAAACCACGGGCCGCCTGGCAACCCTGAAGGTGCTGTCGACGCCGCAGGAACCCGGCCGCGAGGTCATCACTGGCTTGGCCGAGCTCGGCAGCCGCTTCGGCATCCAACCATCGGACATCGGCTATTTCACGCACGGCACGACCGTCGGCATCAATTCGGTGATCCAGCGCAAGGGCATCCGTCTCTGCCTGTTCACGACCGAGAACTTCGTCGACGTGCTCGAGCTGGCGCGGCTGAAGATGCCCGACCCGTATCATCTCATGTCGTCACGCGCCGAGCCGCTGATCACGCGCGACCGCGTGCTGGCGGTGCGCGAGAGGATGCTGGCGGACGGAACCGTCGACAAGCCGCTCGATCAGGCGAGCCTGCGCCAGGCGCTCGACCGGGCGATGGCGCTCGGCGCCGAAGGCATCGTGCTGGCGCTGCTTCACTCCTATCGCAATCCCGCGCACGAGCACGAGGCCGCGCGGCTGATCGGCCAGTGGACGCCGAAGATGCCCGTCTTCTGCTCGAGCGACGTGTGGCCGATCATCCGCGAGTACGAGCGCACCGCCACGGCCACGATTCACGGCTACGTGCAGCCGCCGGTGGCGCGCTACCTGACGGCCCTGCAGGCCGCCTTGAAGGAGGCCGGCGTCGCCGCCGAGGCCATGGTGACCAAGTCGAACGGCGGGGTCATGACGGCCGAGCTCGGCAAGTCGGCCTGCCTGCAAATGCTGCTGTCGGGCACGGCGGCCGGCGTCATCGGCGCGGGCTTCGTCGCGCGACAGGCAGGCGTCGACAAGGTCTTGAGCCTCGATATCGGCGGAACCTCGGCCGATGTCGCCATCATCGTCGACGGCGCGCCGACCTACGGCACCGGCGAGATGGTGGGCGATTTCCCGGTCTACATCCCGACCGTTTCGGTGACGTCGATCGGCGACGGCGGCGGCTCGATCGCCAAGGTGAGCGAGTTCGGCATCCTGACCGTCGGGCCCGAAAGCGCGGGGTCGACGCCCGGCCCGGCCTGCTACGGCCGCGGCGGCACGCGGCCCACCATGACCGATGCGTTTGCGACCTGCGGCATCATCGGCCACGGCAACATCGGTTACGACGCGGTCTCCGTCGACGTCGACAAGGCGCGCGCCGCCGTCGGCACGGTCGCGACCAAGTTGGGGCGCGGGCTCGAACAGGCCGCCGAAGCCATCATCCAGGTGGCGGTCTCCGGCATGTACCG
>DATGZZ010000621.1:0-3570 GCA_035296945.1 Reyranella sp. | reverse complement strand
GTCCAGGGCAACGGAATCATCGACCTGAAGGAGCTCGAGGCGGCTTTCAGGCCGGACACGTCACTGGTTTCGATCATGACGGTGAACAACGAGATCGGCGTCATCCAGCCGCTGGCCGAGATCGGCAAGATCTGCCGCGAGAAGAAGGCCTTCTTCCACACCGATGCGGCGCAGGCCGCCGGCAAGATCGCGCTCGACGTCGAGGCGATGAACATCGACCTGATGAGCATCTCGGGTCACAAGATCTACGGGCCCAAGGGCATCGGCGCGCTCTACGTCCGCCGCAAGCCGCGCGTGCGCCTGGTGCCGCTGATCGTGGGCGGCGGGCAGGAGCGTGGCTTCCGCTCCGGCACCCTGCCGACCCCGCTCTGCGTCGGCCTGGGCGAGGCGGCCGAGATCGCCATGAACGAGATGGAAGGCGAGGCCAAGCGACTCACCAAGCTGCAGGCGCGCATGCTGAAGGGCCTGCAGAACCGTCTGCCGGAGATCTTCGTCAACGGCGACCTTGAGCACCGCATCCCGGGCAACCTCAACATCAGCTTCGCTTACGTCGAGGGCGAGTCGCTGATGATGGGCATCAAGAACCTGGCGGTGTCGTCCGGCTCGGCCTGCACATCGGCATCGCTCGAGCCGAGCTACGTGCTGCGGGCGCTGGGCGTCGAGGAGGAGATGGCGCACACCTCGCTGCGTATCGGCCTTGGCCGCTTCACGACCGAGCACGAGGTCGACACCGCGGTCGACGAGCTGGTGCGCCACGTCAAGAAGCTGCGCGAGATGAGCCCGCTCTGGGAGATGGCCCAGGAAGGCATCGACATTAAGTCCATCGAGTGGGCCGCCCACTAGTTCAAGGAACTGGGGTCCCGCCGGAATCTGAGGAGAGTGTCATGGCTTACAGCGAAAAGCTGATCGACCACTACGAGAACCCGCGCAACATCGGGTCGCTCGACAAGAACTCGGAAGATGTCGGCACCGGCCTGGTCGGCGCACCGGCCTGCGGCGACGTCATGAAGCTGCAGATCAAGGTCGGCGCCGACGGGCTGATCGAGGACGCCAAGTTCAAGACCTTCGGCTGCGGCTCGGCGATCGCCTCGAGCTCGCTCGTGACGGAGTGGGTCAAGGGCAAGACGATCGACGAGGCCGAGACCATCAAGAACACCGACATCGCCAAGCACCTGGCGCTGCCGCCGGTGAAGATCCACTGCTCGGTGCTGGCCGAGGATGCGATCAAGGCGGCGATCGCCGACTATCGCGCCAAGACCAAGAAGGCCGAGTAGCGTTGTAGCTTTAGAGAGAATGTCATGAGCACGCCCAATACCACGACGACCGAGGCTGCCAAGCCTGCGGCTCCTGCGCGGCCCCGTCGGCCGCGCCCGCAGGTCATGACCGTGACTCCGGCCGCCGCCGAGCGCGTGAAGGCGCTGATCGACAAGCGCGACAAGCCCACGGTCGGCATTCGCATCGGCGTGCGCAGCAAGGGCTGCTCGGGCATGTCCTACACGCTGGAATATGCCGAGAAGCAGGAACCGATGGACGAGGTGGTCGACACCGAGGGCGTGAAGCTCCTGATCGATCCCAAGGCCTCGCTGTTCCTGATCGGCACGGTGATGGACTTCGAGGAAGACAAGCTGAAGGCGGGTTTCGTGTTCAGGAATCCCAACGAGAAGGGCCGCTGCGGCTGCGGCGAATCCTTCCACGTCTGATCGGGCCATGGATCACTTCGCGCGGCTGGGGCTGCCGGCGGCGCTCGATCTTGAGCCCGCGACGCTCGACCGGGCCTATTTTGCGCTCCAGCGCCAGTGGCATCCGGACCGGTTCGTCGCCAAGCCGGCCGCGGAGCGCGCCAGGGCCTCGACAGAGGCGGCGGCGCTGAACGACGCCTATCGGACGCTGAAGGACCCGCTGAGTCGCGCCGTCTATTTCGCTGAGCTGTCGGGCGTGGAACTGCCCGGCGACGGCAAGACGATCGACGATCCGGAGCTGCTGATGGAAGCCATGGAAGCGCGCGAGGAGCTGCACGATGCGGGAACGACCCAGGCGGTCGATGCGCTGGCAGCCAAGGTGCGCGAGGACATGAAGGCTGGGTTGGACGGCCTCGGCAGTTTGTTCTTGGCAGATGACAAGCCCGCCATCAGAAAGGCGCTCATTCGCCTGCGCTACCTCGACAAGTTTGCCGAGGAAGCGCGTGCCAGGCGCACAAATCTGCAACGAGTGAGGACATGAGTCTGCTGGAGATCCACGAGCCGGGTGAAACGCCATTGCCGCATGCCGGCGAGGGCTCGCTGGCGGTCGGCATCGATCTCGGCACGACCAATTCCGTGGTGGCGATCGCCCGTGAGGGCAAGCCCGCCGCGCTGCATGACGAGACCGGCCGGGCCATGGTGCCGTCGGTGGTGGCCTATCCGTCGACCGGCGGCGTGCTGGTCGGCGACGAAGCCCGCCTTCTGCTGACGCACGAGCCCAAGAACGTCGTTGCCTCGGTGAAGCGCCTGATGGGCCGCGGCGCCGCCGATCTTCATGCCGTGGCCGGCGTGCTGCCCTACGAGATCGAGCCGGGCAGCGGCGAGACCGACATGGTGAAGCTGCGCATCGCCGGCAGGGCGCGCTCGCCGGTCGAGATCTCGGCCGAGATCCTGAAGGCGCTGCGCAAGCGCGCCGAGGCAGCATTGGACAAGCCGGTCGAGCGCGCCGTCATCACCGTGCCGGCCTATTTCGACGATGCCGCGCGCACCGCGACCCGCGATGCCGCCCGCGTCGCCGGCCTCGAAGTGCTGCGGCTGGTCAACGAGCCGACGGCGGCGGCGCTGGCCTACGGCTTGGACAAGGGTTCCGAGGGCCTCTACGCGGTCTACGATCTCGGCGGCGGGACCTTCGACTTCTCGCTGCTGCGGCTGGAGAAGGGTGTGTTCCAGGTGCTGGCGACCGGCGGCGATACCGCCCTGGGCGGCGACGATTTCGACCGCGCCATCGCCGAGCGCATGCTGGCCGAGCGCAAGAAGGACGGGCTCGACGACCAGGTCGACGAGGCGGCCGTCAAGGCAGCCCTGGCGCTCGCCCGTCACATGAAGGAGCAGCTGTCCGACCGCGACCAGACGTCGGGCAGGCTGGAGCTTTTGGGCGTGCCGTCCTTTCATGCCCTCTCGCGCGCCGAATTCGAGGCGATGATTGCGGCTTACATCAAACGCACCGTCGACATTGCCCGCCATGTGCTGGGCGACGCCGAGATGACGGCGGCGGAGGTGCAGGGCGTGGTGCTGGTCGGCGGCTCGACGCGCGTGCCGCTGGTGCAGGCCGAAGTCGCCAAAATGCTCGGCAAGCCGCCGCTCACCGACATTGATCCCGACGAGGTCGTGGCGCTGGGCGCCGCCCTCCAGGCCGAGGCGCTGACCGGCGGCGGCGATACGCTGCTGCTCGACGTCACGCCGCTGTCGCTGGGACTGGAAACCATGGGCGGCATCGTCGAGAAGGTCGTGCCGCGCAACACGCCGATCCCCGTCCAGCTCGGGCAGGATTTCACCACCTACCAGGACGGCCAGGCGGCGATGGCCATTCATGTCGTGCAGGGCGAGCGCG
>DATGZZ010000620.1:0-5414 GCA_035296945.1 Reyranella sp. | reverse complement strand
CCGACCTGGACGAAACGAAGCACCACTGAAGGCTTCATATTCGGACCACAGGCGTCCCGCCCGCCTCATGAAGCATGAACGGGCGAGTAAGTCGCGACGAATCACGAGAAGACGTCGGCCTCGGAGCTAGACCGTCAGCATGACCTTGCCGACGTGATCGGCGCGCTCGAGTTCGGCGTGCGCGGCGGCCGCTTCTTTGAGCGGGAAGGTCTTGTAGATGATGGGCTTGATCTTGCCCGCTTCGAGCAATGGCCAGGCCTTCTCCTTCAAGCCCTGCGCCATGCGTCCCTTGCTGGCGATGCTCTGCGGCCTGAGCGTCGAGCCGGTGAGGGTGAGCCGCTTCACCATGACGATGCCGGCGCTGACCGTCGCCGTCGCGCCGCCCTGGATGGCGATGACGACACAGCGGCCATCCTCCTTCAGCAGTCCGAGGTTCTTCGGCAGATAGTCGCCCGCCACCATGTCGAGCACGACGTCGACGCCGCCTGAGAGCTTCTTCGCCTCGGCCGCCCAGTCGTTGTCCTTGTAGAGGATGGCGTGGTCGGCGCCGAGATCGCGCACGGCCTTTGCCTTGGCCTCGTTGCGCACGGTCGTCAGCACGGTGGCGCCGAACGCCTTGGCGAGCTGGATCGCCGTCGTGCCAATGCCGCTCGCACCGCCATGGATCAGCACGCTCTCGCCGGCCTTGAGCTGGCCGCGCTCGAACAGATTGTGCCACACGGTGAAATAGTTCTCCGGCAGCGCTGCCGCGCGCAGCATGTCGAAGCCCTTCGGCGGCGGCAGGCATTGCGGCGCGGGCACGGTGCAGTACTCGGCATAGGAGCCGCCCGGCGTCAGCGCGCACACGGCATCGCCCACCGTCCAGCCGCTGACGCCCGCGCCCAGCGCGGCCACGGTGCCGGCGGCTTCGAGACCGGGCAGATCCGACGCGCCCGGAGGCGGCGGATAGAGGCCGGCGCGCTGGGCGATGTCGGGTCGGTTGACGCCCGTCGCCGCGACCTTGATCAGCAGCTCGCCGTCCTTGGGCTGCGGCACCGGCCGCGTCGTCGGCACCAACGCTTCGGGCCCGCCCGGCTTCTTGATCTCGACACAGGTCATCGTCGCGGGCAGTGCGCTCATGGTCGGCCTTTCGCAGCGGTGGGAGCAATGGTAGGTCTCAATTAGCCGCTTCCGTGGAGCCGCGCCATGGCCTTTGACCTCGACGATCTCGATCCGAAACAGAAGAAACCACAGCCCAAGAACCTCGATGCCATGAACATCGAGGACCTCAAGGAATACGCCGCCGCGCTGAAGGCCGAGCTGGCGCGCGTCGACGACAAGATCAAGGCCAAGCAGAGCCACGCCGCGGCTGCCGCTTCCTTCTTCAAGAAATGAGTCCTGATGCCGCTTGAGGGCAAAGTCGCGCTGGTCACCGGGTCGACCAGCGGAATCGGTCTTGCAATCGCACGCGCCTTCGCCGATGCCGGCTGCAGCGTGATGATCAATGGGCTGGGTGAGGCCGCGGCGCTGCACAAGCTGGCCGGCGAACTCGCCGGCGAGAGCGGCATGAAGGTCGCCTGTCATCCGGCCGACATGACCAAGCCGGCCGAGATCGCCGACCTCGTGACCACCACGCAGGCGACGCTGGGCGGCCTCGACATCCTGGTCAACAACGCCGGCATCCAGCATGTCGCCCGGATCGAACAGTTTCCCGTCGAAAAGTGGGACGCGGTCATCGCCGTCAATCTCAGCGCGTCGTTCCACACCGTTCGCGCGGCGCTGCCGGCGATGAAGGACAGGGGCTGGGGCCGCATCATCAACATCGCCAGCACGCACGGCCTCGTCGCCTCGACCCACAAGGCAGCCTACGTCGCCGCCAAGCACGGACTGATCGGGCTGACCAAGGTGATGGGCATCGAATGCGCCGATACCGGGGTCACCTGCAACGCGATTTGCCCGGGGTTCGTCTCGACGCCGCTGGCGTTGGCCCAGATCGAAACCAAAGCCAAGGCCGACGGCATCGGCATGAACGAGGCGAGCCACCTCCTGATCGGCGAGAAGCAGCCGCAGGTCCGCTTCACCACCGTGGAGCAGATTGCGGGGTTCGCCTTGTTTCTGGCGTCCGACACCGCGTCCAACATGCAGGGCACCGCTCTGGTGTCCGATGGCGGCTGGACCGCACAATAGGGGAAGCACCGTGGTCGAAGCCAAGTTCCTGAAGCCCGACACGCTCGCCCTGCATGCCGGCCAGCATCCCGATCCCGTCACCGGCGCGCGCGCCGTGCCGATCTACCAGACGACGTCATTTGTGTTCCGCGACGTCGATCATGCCGCGAGCCTGTTCAACCTCGAGGTCGGCGGCCACATCTATAGCCGCATCTCCAATCCGACCGTCGCGGTGTTCGAGGAGCGTGTTGCGGCTCTCGAAGAAGGCTCGGGCGCGCTGGGCGTGTCGAGCGGACAGGCCGCACTGCACATCGCCATCGCCACGCTGATGGGAGCGGGGGGCCACATCGTCGCCTCGACGTCGCTCTACGGCGGCACGCGCAACATGCTGGGGCTGACCCTGCCGCGCTTCGGCATCACCACCACCTTCGTCAACCCGCGCGACCATGACGGGTTCGCCAAGGCGATCCGGCCCGAGACGCGGCTGGTGCTGGGCGAGACGGTGGGCAATCCCGGCGGCGAGATTCTCGACATCCCGGCCATCGCGGACATCGCGCACCAGGCGAAGATCCCGCTGATGATCGACAACACCTTCGCCTCGCCGGTGCTGTGCCGGCCGCTGACGCTCGGCGCCGACATCGTGTTCCACTCGGCGACGAAGTTCATCGGCGGGCATGGCGTTGCGATTGGCGGGGTCATCGTCGACTCCGGCCGATTCGACTGGGAAGGTTCGGCCAAGTTCCCGACATTGACCGAACCCTATGCCGGTTATCACGGCATCGACTTCGCCGAGGAGTTCGGCCCGCACGCCTTCATCATGCGCGCCCGCACCGAGGGCGTGCGCGACTTCGGCTCGTGCATGGCGCCGCAGACCGCGTTCTACCTGCTGCAGGGCCTCGAGACGCTGCCCTTGCGCATGGCGCGCCACGTCGAGAACGCGCGCAAGGTGATCGGCTTCCTCAAGGACAATCCTGCTGTCGAGCGCATCGCCTCGCCGGAACTGCCCGATCACCCCGATCATGCGCTGGGCCAAAAACTCCTGCCCAAGGGCACCGGCTCGATCTTCAGCTTCGACATCAAGGGTGGACGCGAGGCGGGCCGGCGCTTCATCGAGCGGCTGCGCCTGTTTTCGCACCTCGCCAACGTGGGCGATGCCAAGTCTCTGGTGATCCATCCGGCCTCGACGACGCACGCCCAGCTCGATGCGGCGGCGCTGAAGGAGGCGGGCATCGGCGAGGGCATGATCCGCCTGTCGGTCGGCCTGGAAGATCCCTCAGACCTTTTGGACGATCTCGGCCAGGCGTTGCGCTCGGCGGTAAAGGCCTGACCATGAAGCTCACCGTCAACGGCCGCGCCGTCTCCGCGACGACCGGCGGCACCGACTTCGACCCGGCGAAGCCTGCCGTCATTTTCCTTCACGGTGCCGGCTTCGATCGCACCGCCTGGCGCCTGCAGACGCGCTGGTTCGCGCATCATGGCCGCAGCGTGCTCGCGGTCGATTTTCCCGCCCACGGCTGGTCTGACGGACCGGCTCTCGAAAACATCGCGGCGATGGCCGACTGGACGGCGGCGCTCGTCGATGCGGCCGGCCTGAAGCAGGCGGCGCTGGTTGGCCATTCCATGGGCGCGCTGGTCGCCGTCGAGACGGCGGCGCGCTTTCCCGACAAGGTGAAGGCGCTCGGCCTGTGCGGCGTGGCGGCCGAGATGCCGGTCCATCCCGAGATGCTGGCATCGGCCAAGGCCAACACCCTCAAGGTCCAGGAGCTGATGACCTTCTGGGGCATGGGCAACGCGCTGCACAAGGGCGGCATGGTCTCGCCCGGCTTGTGGCTCCGGCGTGAATCGCTCGCCGTGCTCTCGGGCAATGGGCCCGGCGTGATCCACGCCGATCTGGCCGCCTGCAACGTCTACAAGGATGCGCTGGCGCGCGCAGCCGCGATCAAGTGCCCGACCGTCCTGGTGCTGGGCGACGGCGATCTCATGACGCCGGCCGCCAAGGCCAGGCCGCTGGCCGCCGCCATCGCGGGCGCCCGCACCGTCGTCATTCCCAATAGCGGGCATTTCATGATCGTCGAGCGGCCGGACGAGACGCTGGAAGCGCTGAAGTCCAGTGTCTGATCGCGTCGCTCTCGTTACCGGCTCGACCTCGGGAATCGGCGCGGCGACGGCGCGTCGCCTGGCGCGCGACGGCTACAAGGTCGCGCTGCATTCGCGCAGCTCAGCGGAAGTCGGCAAGCGCATGGCCGATGAACTCGCTGGCGCGAGCTATCACCAGGCCGATCTTGCCGACGAGCAGGCGACACGCGGCCTGGTCGCCGCGGTCTTGAAGCGGCACGGCCGGCTCGACGTGCTGGTGAACAACGCCGGCCAGTCGATCCGCATCCCCCATACCGATCTCAAGGCGGCGACGCCGGCGGTCTGGCGGCGCATGCTCGACGTCAACCTGATTGCGCCCTTCGTGCTGATCAGCGAAGCCGAGGCGGCGCTTCGCAAGTCGTCCGAGGCTGGCAGGCCGGCCTCGATCGTCAACATCGGCACCCATGCCGGCGTGCGGCCCAAGGGCGCCTCGATTCCTTATGCGACGGCCAAGGCGGGCCTGCATCATGTCACGCGCCTGCTCGCCCTGGCGCTGGGGCCGGCCATCCGCGTCAATTGCGTGGCGCCGGGCCTCGTCGAGACGCCGATGGGGGCAAACTGGCCCGAGGCGACGGAACTCTGGAACACCCGCTCGGCCATGCGCCGGCCTGCGAAACCCGAGGACATCGCCGATCTGGTGGCCGCGCTGGTCGCCAACGACTACGTTACCGGAGAGATCGTCATCGCCGATGGTGGACTGAACCTCACCTAGCGCCCCCATAGCCAGACACGGAGGAAACCATGAACGTCCAGACGCTGCCACCAGGCTACAAGGTCGCCCCGTGGACTCCGCCCGAGAAGATCGACGGCAAGATGCTGGCCGACGCCTCGGCCAAGCTGATCGACCTTCTGCGTATCCGGACCCAGCCGATCGGCATGCGGCTATTCGAGGACCCGGCCGACATGGAAATGATCCAGGGCGTCCGCAAGCCGACCGACGGTTTCAAGTTCACCATGTGCCAGATGGTGACGCAGTCGCGCTGGTACGGCTTTACGCTGGGCATCACCGTCGACAACACGCGCGACGGCAATTGCGGCGGCGTGGTCGGCCTGAACCATCCCGGCGAAGGCTTCCTGTCGGGCGACCACATGAACGGCGTGTGGTTCGGCAACAAGGAAGCCTCGGCCGCGCA
>DATGZZ010000619.1:0-2229 GCA_035296945.1 Reyranella sp. | reverse complement strand
CGCCGCACTGCAGCCGCGCGGACAGTTCGACAGGCAGTTGGCCGGCTCCACGGCGATCCCCTTGTCGCCGTCGGCGCTCAGTCGCTGCTCGACCGCGGCCAGTAATCGCGCGCCGGGACGCGGAGCGTCATCTGCCGCGGGCGGATTGCCGCGACAGGTGACGCAGACATAGAGAATGGTGGTCGTCACGTCAGGCGAGGCCTGCCGCCGCCGCCGTGGCGATGCCGCCCGCCAGCGCCACCAGCACGCCCGCGACCGTGAGGCCGGTCGTGCGCGCCGGCCAGCGCGCCAGGCGGCGCACGGCGGCATAAACGACGACGCCGATGGCGGTCTGCATGATCAGCAGGCCGAAAAGATAAGCCACCAGCGGCGAGGTCTCGGCGCCGACAATCGATTCACCCAGCGCATAGCCGTGCACCAGCCCGGCCGCTGCGAACAGCAGCAGAGCGAGACCCGCGCCCATCGACTGACGCGCGATGACCAGGGCGCCGATCAACAGCGTCGTCAATCCAACAAACAGTTCACTTGCGGGCAGATCGACCTTGGCGAGATGCAGGCCTACACCGGCGATGATCGCGATGCTGAAGGCCAGCACGACGGCAGCGCTGCGGCCGGCCAGTGCGGCGAGGATGCCGACGCCGACGATGGCGGCGAGATGCTCGAGGCCGATCACCGGATGGCCGAAGCCCGACAGCAGGCCCTGCAGGAAGGTCTGCGGCAGCTTGCCGCCCATGGGGTGATGTGCCCATGCCGGCTCGGCGATCATCATCATGAGCGCGAGCACGCCAAGCCGTCGAGATGCAGCCATCGCTTGCCTCCGTCGTCGCGGATCGACCGGATGGCCGACCCGAATGGATGCCGTCTCCGACGGAGCACCTTCATCCGGCCAGCGACCGGACGAAAAGCGTTGCCTCGACCCTCGCTGCGCCCCGCGCGATGGTTCGGATGCGGCGTTTGACGGCAGGTTTCCTGGCTCTCGGGTCCTCGCCTTTGGCCACCTTCCCGGTTTCCCAGTGGTATTCTGGCCATCGGCTTGCCGACTACAGTTGCGGGGGCAGCCGCGGAATGAGGCCGTGAGGCCGGACCGCGTTCCCTTTTGATCCCCGTGAGGGGCACCGTCGCCCGCTTGATACGGTTGGCGGCAAAGCCCCGTCAACGGGATTCCCGTCGCCTTGAAGGGCGCGGACAGGACGCCCATTGTGCCGCCATGTCTGCAGAAACCGATGAAACCGCCCGCCACAAGGCGAAAATGGCCAACCGCAAGGCCGCGCAGGATGCCGAGGTCGCCGCCAAGACCGTCGAGAAAGGCTTGCTGATCGTCCACACCGGCAAAGGAAAAGGCAAGTCGACGGCGGCCTGGGGCCTGCTGGTGCGTGCGCTGGGCCGCGGCTTGCACTGCGGCGTCGTGCAGTTCGGCAAGGGCGCCTGGCAGACCGGCGAGCGCGCCGCGCTGGAACGCTTCGGCGATCAGGTCGAATGGCACACGCTGGGTGAAGGCTTCACTTGGGAGACGCAGGATCGCACGCGCGACGTCGCCGCTGCCGAGCGCGCCTGGGCCAAGGCGCGCGAATTGATGGCGAATCCTGCGATCCGCCTGGTCGTGCTCGACGAGCTCAACATCACGTTGCGCTACGACCATCTTCCCATCGACGACGTCGTGGCGGTGCTGAAGGCACGCCGCGCCGACCAGCATGTCGTGGTCACCGGCCGCAACGCCAAGCCCGAGCTGATCGAGGCGGCCGACCTGGTGACCGAGATGACCCTGGTGAAGCACCACTTCGCCGCCGGCGTGAAGGCGCAGGAGGGCATCGAGTTCTGATGACTGCCCGCGCCATCATGATCCAGGGCACGGGGTCGGACGTCGGCAAGTCGTTGCTGGTCGCGGGACTGGCGCGCGCCTTTACGCGCCGTGGTCTTCGTGTCCGCCCGTTCAAGCCGCAGAACATGTCGAACAACGCCGCGGTCACCGCCGACGGCGGCGAGATCGGCCGCGCCCAGGCGCTGCAGGCGCGCGCCGCTCGCGTCCCGCTCAGCGTCCACATGAACCCGGTGCTGCTGAAGCCCCAGAGCGATGTCGGCGCGCAGGTCGTGGTGCAGGGCAAGGTATTCGGCAACGCCAAGGCGCGCGAGTATCAGGGATTGAAGCCCAAGCTTCTGGGCGCGGTGCTCGACAGCTTCGGACGCTTGGCAGCCGAATGCGATCTCGTGCTGGTCGAAGGCGCAGGCTCG
>DATGZZ010000618.1:0-2377 GCA_035296945.1 Reyranella sp. | reverse complement strand
CGCACCGCGATCACCGGCATGATGCCGACATGGTTGGTGCGATAGTCGCCCTTGTTGGGGATGTCCGCTTCCAGGCAGACGAAGTTCCAGGTCGCGGCCTCGAACAGGCGCTCCATCTCGCGCTTGTAGTTGGCCTCGTCCTGGTAGACCCAGTAGGGCACGCGGGCCAGGGATTCCTCCGGCCAGATGCCGTTCGAGACGGGCTCCTTGAGGCCTTCGTCGTGTCGGATGTCCATGCGAACCTCCTGTCACTCCAGCGTTACATTGGCCGACTTGATGACGCCGCGCCAGCGCGCTTCTTCGATGATCACCCTCCCTTGGGCGATCCTATTGGGGGCGCTTGTCTTTCCGGTCATGTTACCTCATCTCAGGGACAACCACATGTCCGGCCCGTTTCACGCTTTTGCACAGTCGATCCAGCGGCAGACCCCGCTCCGGGTCGCCATCACGGCGGCCTGCCGGCGCCCCGAGATCGAATGCCTGCCGCCTCTGATCGAGCAGGCGAAGCTGACGCCGGCGCGCACGGCCCGTGCTCGCACGCTGGCGACACGGCTGGTCGAGGCGTTGCGCGAGAAGGCGCCGTCCGGCGGCGTCGAAGGGCTGATCCACGAATACGCCCTGTCGAGCCAGGAGGGCGTGGCGTTGATGTGCCTCGCGGAGGCGCTGCTGCGCATTCCCGACGACGACACGCGCGATGCGCTGATCCGCGACAAGATCGGCGGCGGCGACTGGCGCGCCCATCTCGGTCACAGCCCCTCACTGTTCGTGAATGCCGCAACCTGGGGCTTGATGCTGACGGGGCGGCTGACGGCGACCAGCAGCGAGCAGAGCCTGTCGGCGGCGCTGGTGCGCCTGATCGGGCGCGGCGGCGAGCCCTTGATCCGCACGGGCGTCAACATCGCCATGCGTCTGATGGGCGAGCAGTTCGTCGCCGGCCAGACCATCGGCGAGGCGCTCGACAACGCCCGCGATCGCGAGGAGCTGGGCTTCCGCCATTCATACGACATGCTGGGCGAGGCGGCCGTCACCGCCGAGCAGGCCATGAACTACATGGAAGCCTATGAGGCGGCGATCCATGCCATCGGCGAGGCCGCGCGCGGCCGCGGCATCTACGAAGGGCCGGGCATCTCCATAAAACTGTCGGCACTGCATCCGCGCTACGGCCGTGCCCAGCTCGAGCGCGTGCAGGCCGAGCTCTATCCGCGGCTCCGGACGCTGGCGCTGCTGGCGCGGCGCTACGACATCGGGCTCAACATCGATGCCGAGGAAGCCGACCGGCTGGAAATCTCGCTCGACCTCCTGGAGCGGCTCTGCTTCGAGCCCGAGCTCGAAGGCTGGAACGGCGTCGGCTTCGTCGTGCAGGCCTACCAGAAGCGTGCGCTGTTCACGATCGACTGGCTGATCGATCTGGCGCGCCGTTCGCATCGCCGGCTGATGGTGCGGCTGGTCAAGGGCGCCTACTGGGACGGCGAGATCAAGCGCGCCCAGGTTGACGGACTCAGCGATTACCCCGTGTTCACGCGGCGCATCCACACCGATGTGTCCTACCTCGCCTGCGCCCGCCGGCTGCTGGCCGCGCCCGATGCGGCTTTTCCGCAGTTCGCCACGCACAATGCGCTCACCCTCGCCACCATCCACGCCATGGCCGGCGAGAACTTTTATGCCGGCCAGTACGAGTTCCAGTGCCTGCACGGCATGGGAGAACCGCTGTACGAGGAGGTCGTGGGACGGGACAAGCTCAGCCGGCCGTGCCGCATCTACGCGCCGGTCGGCACGCACGAGACGCTTTTGGCCTATCTGGTGCGCCGCCTGCTGGAGAACGGCGCCAACACCTCGTTCGTCAACCAGATCGCCAATCCCGAGGTGACGCTCGACACCCTGCTGCGCGATCCCGTCGAGCAGGCGCTGGCGTTGCAGCCGGTCGGCGCGCCGCATCCCCGCATCGCGCTGCCGCGCGACTTTTTGGGCACGCGCCGCAACTCGCGGGGACTCGACCTTGCCAACGAGCAGGTGCTGGCCGGGCTCGCCGCGACGTTGCAGCAAGGACAGCCGGTCGCCGCCGTGCCGGTGTTGGCCGATGGTCCGCGCACGGGAGAGACCCAGGCGGTGGCCAATCCGGCCGATCATCGCGACGTGGTCGGCACGGTCATCGATGCGACGCCCGACCTTGTCGATGCCGCCTGTCGGCAGGCGACGCCGTGGCGGGAGACGCCGGCAGAGCGCGCCGCGACCCTGCGGCGGGCCGCCGACCTGATGGAGGCGCGGCTTGAGCCGCTGTTGGGGCCGATCGTGCGCGAGGCCGGCAAGACGCTGGCCAATGCGGTGGGCGAGGTGAGGGAAGCGGTCGACTTCCTGCGCTACTACGCAGATTGCGTAA
>DATGZZ010000617.1:0-9169 GCA_035296945.1 Reyranella sp. | reverse complement strand
AAGGTGGCGCGACCCATCGCCTCGCCGTCGCAGGCGAGTGCGCCGGCGCCGGTCAGCCGGCCGAGAAACTGGATCGAGCCGCGGGTGGCCTGCATGTCAGATACGATACGGAAGAGCGTTGATCACCATGGTCCTCGCGCTGTGGCGGGAGCGCACGCCTCTCTCAGCCATCGCAAGCCGATGCTTTAGGCGATGGTGCCCTGTTCCTACACCCTGCGGCCCAGCCTGGAAAGCCGGGAGGGGGTCTTGCCAAGCGAGCGACAAGCGCCCATATGCAGGGGGTCGATAGACGGACGACGATTGGCGACGCGCGTAGAAATGTCCGCTCGCCAGGAACTTGCTCCCGAAAACAATTGCGAATTCGACGGCCTGCCCGCCTCCTGTGAAAAGGTTGCGCGTGGGCAGCATGCTACGTGAAGTGAAAGGGTCTCCCATGACGACGGGAACCGTGAAGTGGTTCAACGCCCAAAAGGGCTTCGGTTTCATCCAGCCGGACGATGGCGGCAAGGATGCGTTTGTTCATATCAGCGCGGTCGAGCGCGCCGGCCTCGGCACGCTGAGCGAAGGCCAGAAGGTCGAGTTCGAGCTCGTGACCGATCGCCGGAGCGGCAAGATGTCTGCCGACAATCTGAAGACGGTCGGCTGATCGTCTGAAACCACGTCTCCCGGACCGACCACGGATGTACTGGCGGTCCTGGTGAGGTGAGGAAAGGCCCCGCACTTCGAACAGAGGTGGCGGGGCTTTTTGCTGGGGAACTCAGGGACTGGGCTTGCGGGCCATCAGGCGGCCGAGCGTCGCCATCAGCTCGTTCTGCGCGTTGAATTCCGATACCACCGCAGGCTTGGCCAGGCGGTCGAATCGCGCCTTGCCCTCAGCCGTCAGCATCGGCGCGCGTGGCGTGCCGGCGACCAGCGCCAGCGAGCGTAGCCGCGTCAGGTCCTCGGCGCGTAGATGCGCGACATCCGACTGGCCGTGCGCCACGCGACGCAGCGTGATCTCCTCGTTGGCGCTGAGCGGCGTGTCGTCGCTGCGGCTCATCGCGCTTCCTTTCGCTTGGTCGGCGGTGCTGTCGGTCCGGTGCGAATCACCTCCGGCAGGCGTGTCGAGGCGACGCGGCGCTCGCTCGCCAGCCGGCGCAGCGCCGCAAGCTCGATGCGGATGAGCCGGGGCCGTGCGTTCGGTGGATCCTGACGCAGAGGTCACCTTGTGGTCGGAGAAAAAGGGCGCGCGCCGCGGCGTTCGCCGCGTCGTGCCTTGGACATGGGTCTTCGCCGGTTGCCGGACAAGCCCTCTTTGGACCGACGGTTCAGGCTCGACTGCGGCGCGACGAGGCGGCGGGCCGCGCCGGCTTGGCGCGGATGCGCAGGAAGCGGCCGCCGGACTGGTCGATCTCGAACGCACCGGTATTGCGCACAAGGTCTGAAAGCTTGCGATAGCCGTAGGTGCGCGGATCGAAGTCCGAGGCAATGGCGGCCAGCCGTTGGCCGACCGCGCCCAAGCCGACCCAACCATCCTCGGTTTCCATCTGCTCGATGGCGCGCCCCAGCAAGGGCACCGCGGCACTTGGCGGCTGCAGCGCGCGGCGACCGCCCTCCTGCTCGGGTGAGCTCGCCGACTCAGGCACCAGGTTCTCGGTGTAGATGAAGCGCCGGCAGGCTTGGCGGAAGCTCTCGGGAGTCTTCTGCGCGCCGAAGCCGTAGACGTCGGCGCCCTCCTCGCGCAGGCGCGACGCCAGCCGCGTGAAGTCGCTGTCGGACGAGACCAGGCAGAAGCCGTCGAAGCGGCCGCTGTGCAGCAGGTCCATGGCGTCGATCACCAGGGCGATGTCCGAGGCGTTCTTGCCCGAGGTGTAGGCGAACTGCTGGTAGGGATCGATGGCGTGCTTCTGCAACACCTCGGTCCAGGACTTCAGCCGCGAGCTGGAGAAATCGCCGTAGATGCGCCGCACGCTTGGTTCGCCGAAGCGCGCGATCTCCTCGAACAGGCCATCGACGATGCGCGACGAGGTGTTGTCGGCATCGATCAGCACGGCGAAGCGGTCTGGGCGGGTGTCTTCGGCCATTGGGGGTCTCCTTGGGGGCATCGTACCACACTCGGGATTCGAGGCTGCGGGCCGGATCTCGCCCCGAACGTGATTTGAAAATCGCCGCTGGCGACGCCATCTTCAGCCGCAGATGAGCATCGAACGACGCGAGCTGCTGGCCGACGTTGCCGTGCATGCGCTGGGGCTAGCCCTCGGTGCTGCCGGCGTGATCGCCATGGTCCTGGCGGCGGAGCGCAGCCAGCTCCTGCCCGTCACCGTCTATCTCGCGGGCCTTTTGGCCATGCTGGGCTGCTCGGCTGTCTACAACGTCTGGCGCTCGTGCCGCTGGCGTGAGTGGCTGCGCCGGCTCGATCATGCGGCGATCTTCGTCATGATCGCCGGCACCTATACGCCCCTGGCGCTTCGCCTGCCCGCAGGCTGGGCGGTGGGCCTCACGACCGGCGTGTGGACGGCCGCCCTGGTCGGCGTCGCCGCCAAGCTCTTCCAGCCGCGCCGTATCGAGGCGCTGTCGGTCGCGCTCTATCTCGCGCTGGGCTGGATCGGCGTCTTGGCGGCCGAGCCGCTGCTCGCCTCGCTCGACCGCGCGACGCTGGTCCTGCTGCTGCTGGGCGGCGTGGTTTACTCCGCCGGCGTGGTCTTCCATCTCGCCGCCCGCTGGCCTTATGCCCGCGCGCTGTGGCACGGCTCGGTGGTGATCGCGGCCGCCATCCACTACGCTGCCATCATGACCTTGTTACAGACCTGAGTCGCATCGCACCTATACGTTGGTCGAGATATACCTTCGTTGAAATTGCGCCAGGCCGGCCCGAGGTCGTATGGCTGTCCTCCAGCGATTGACACAACCGGAGAGAGAGCAATGCCCTTCATCAAGACCGAGGACGGCGTCGAGATCTTCTACAAGGATTGGGGCAAGGGTCAGCCCATCGTGTTCAGCCACGGCTGGCCGCTCTCGTCGGACGACTGGGACGCCCAGATGATGTTCTTCCTGAACCATGGCTTCCGCGTCGTCGCCCATGACCGGCGCGGCCATGGCCGCTCGACCCAGGTGGCCGATGGCCATGACATGGATCACTACGCCGACGATCTCGCGGCGGTGGTCGCCCATCTCGATCTCAAGGGCGCCGTGCATGTCGGCCATTCGACCGGCGGTGGCGAGGTCGTGCACTACCTGGCGCGGCACGGCGAGAGCCGGGCGGCCAAGGGCGCGCTCCTCTCCGCGGTCCCGCCGCTGATGGTCAAGACACCGGCAAACCCGGGCGGCCTGCCGAAGGACGTGTTTGACGGGTTCCAGAGCCAGCTTGCGGCCAACCGCGCGCAGTTCTATCGCGACGTCCCGGCCGGCCCGTTCTACGGCTTCAACCGGCCGGGCGTGAAGGCGCAGGAGGGCCTGATCCAGAACTGGTGGCGGCAAGGCATGATGGGCGGCGCCAAGGCGCACTATGACGGCATCGTCGCCTTCTCGCAGACCGACTTCACCGAGGACCTGAAGAAGATCACGATCCCGGTGCTGGTGATGCACAGCGAGGACGACCAGATCGTGCCCTACGCCGCTTCGGGCCCGCTGTCGGCCAAGCTGCTCAAGAACGGCACGCTGAAGACCTACAAGGGCTTCCCGCATGGCATGCCGACCACGCACGCCGACACGATCAACGCCGACCTGCTGGCCTTCATCAAGGGCTGACGTTACGTCGCTTGATCTTCTGCCGCGAGGCGCTCGAAGTCGGCGAGCACGGCGGCGACCAGCGTGTGGCGCTGGGTGTCGCCGGCGCCGAGGCTCGCGGCGTAGAGCCCGATGACATAGCGCGCCTTCTCCGCCGCTTCCGCCCAGTTGGCGGCGGGCGCGGCAATCAGGTGGGATTCGAGCTCCTCGCGCCGCTGGCGGAGCGAGCGTTCGTTGGCTTCGACCTGGGCCATCAGGCGGCGCGAGCCGGTCGCCTTCTGGGCGGCGAGGCCGCGACGCTGGTCGAGTTCGATCGGTTCGTCGGTCATGGTTCAACCCTGTCCAAAAGCTCGTTGAGCCGTCGCGCCATCGCGTCGTCCCACCCATGGTCCTGCCAGCCATGCCGCGCGCCGCGCTCGGGATGCTGCTCGCCGCCTTCGAGCAGGCCGGCCTCGATGTCGCAATCCTCGCCGGACCACTGCGAGCGCCCGGCGCGGCCATCGACATGAGCGCGCCGCCCGTTCTTCAGCCGGGCGACGAAGCCACCTGACCAGGTCTCGCCTGCCGCGTCGATCCATGCGCCCTCGACGGTGAGCAGGTCGAGCGCGCCAAAGCCGTGCCGGTCGGCGTCGAGGCGGCACAGGACCTGCACAAAGTGGTCGAGATCGCTGCCGTCCCAATCGGTGCGACGCAGCGCCTGGCGCGCGACCAGGATCTTGTCGGCCATGATCTCGTCGGAAACGGCCTTGCTCACGCGTGTCCCTCTCAGTTCGCGCCTTGCGTCCTCAGCACGAAGCCCAGGGCGCGGAATTCGGTGTCGTCGCGGATGGCGCGTGCAACGGCGGCGTCGCCGTGGCTCGACGCGGTGATCAGCCGGTCGGTCTGTGCTGCGCAGGCGAGCGCCAGCGCCTGGGCGCGGGCACGAACCGCAGCGCCGGCCAGCGCGCGTTCGGTGGCATTGCGCGCCAGGCAGGCATCGCGTTCGGCGTAGCTGGTGTCGATGTCGCGCGTCGTGGCGGCCGGCGCGCCGCCGGCGCTGACGTAGCCGGCGTGGAAGCCGTCGCAGGCCGCCGCCAGCATCAAGACGGCAGCCAGGCACGGGGCAGAAATGACCATGGGCATGGTGACCTCCTCCTCTGCCGGGGGAAGGCGTTCGGCCCGGGGCAATGCCTGCCGGCTCAGGTCATTGCCCGTCGCGGTCGCTCAGGTCTTGGGCGTTGCCGGCGCCAGCAGGAGCTCGACGCAGGCGCGGGCGATGTCGGAATCGTTGGACTTGGTACCCGGCAGGACGGCAAAGCCGCTCTTCTCGACGACGGTGGTGCGCTCCCAGGTGCTGGCCTTGGCGAGCTCGGCCATCTTGGCCGGGGCGTCGCCCTGGGCGCGGAAGCGTTCGGCGCAGAACGGTGCAAGGGCGATCACGGTGGCGCTGTGCGCGGCGACGCCGGCGTCCTTGCGCGCTGTCGCACCGGTCACCCAGCCGCCCCAAGTGAAGCCCAAGATGGCGCAGGCGGCGGCACCGATCACGGCGCCCCAGATCATCGGTTTGGTGTCTTTGGGGATGTTCATGGCAAGTCCTATCGGCCGCGCAGGGCGGCGGTCACGTCGGCGTGCGCAGGATCGCGAAGCCGGCAATCAGCAAAATCAGGAAGATCGGGAATAGGACGGGCGGTACGAGCCAGTCTCTCATGTGTGGTACTCCGCTGGGGCGGGAGCACACGCATCTCTCAGCCATCGCAAGCCGAGGCTTATTGGGCGATGGTGGCGACAGTCGTACACTCTTGGTGAAGGTGCGTCCAAGCAATACGGTGCGGCCGCGTGGGCTGTTCAATCCGGCACAGGTCCTTGCAGGTCAACGGTCCGGCGTCAGTCGCGACCGCTGCGATTGCTGTAGTACATCAGCGCCATGAGGCCGACTCCCAGCGCCAGGGTGGCGACAACGCCCAGCGTCATCGCGACATAGCCCGCGCCCGTCATCGCACCGCTTTGCTCGGGATCCCAGCTCACATAGAGCACGACGATCGCCACGCACAGCAGGCCGATCAACACGCCAAGGACCAGCCAGCTTCCCCAACCCGGCTTCGATTTGGACCCCATGATCAGAGCTCCTCAGGCCATGGGGTTGCTCGGTCGCAACCTCACGGCGTGACTTCGACATCGACCGACATGCCCAGATAGGCATCCGTCATGCCCAGGAAGGTGCCGGTCATCGGCATCACCTGGGCGATGACGCGGCCGACGGCGAGTGGAATGAGATTGTAGCCGCCGACCGCCCGGTTGGTCGGATCGAAGGTGACCCAGCCCGCCCCCGGCAGGAAGATCTCGGCCCACGCATGCGTCGTGCCCGCCCCCATCGCCGATCCTTCCGGCACCGGTGGGCGATCGGGATTGTAGAGATAGCCCGATATGATGCGCGCGCCGAAGCCCAGGCAGCGCGCCGCCTCGGCGAACAGCACGGCGAAGTCGCGGCACGAGCCCCAGCCGCGATCGATGGTCTGCAAGGGCGTCTGCGTGCCCTCTTCCTCGCGGCTCTGGTAGCCGATCCCTGCCGCCACGCCCGCGACCATGTCCTTGAGCAGGGACAGCGTATCGGTGTGGGTGCCGCGCACGAACCCCCGCGCCCAGTCGGCGAGCCGACCCGACGCATCGAAAGTCTGCGGCACCGCCAGCGCCCCGAGATCGGCCCGCTCCTCGCTCGAATAGAAGAACGGGTAGTGGATGGCGGAGGCGGCGATATCGAACACCGGCCAGGGCGAGGCGCCGAGCTCGACCGCGGCCCGGCTTTCGATGGCGAGCCCGTCGGCCATGCCGGCGAAGCCCGCGGTGGCAACCGCATTGCCGAACACGTCGTTGGTCCACGAGACCGACGCGGCCGGCGTCATCTCAATGGTGCTCGACAGCAGGCGCACGTCGCGGCTCTCGCGCGGGCGCAGCATCAGGCGGTGGGGCCCCAGCCGCACGGGCTCGCGATAGCGATAGGTCGTGCGATGGCGGATATTGAGCACGGTCATCTGAAACTCCTGGGGCGCCCCTGGGCTGGAGGCAGTCATGTCGACACGGACCACGGAGACCACAGTCACGTTCCGCCGCCCCTTCACGCTGTTGTCCGTCGAGGGCGCGCAGCCGCCGGGCACTTATAGGCTGGTCACGGAGGAAGAGCAGATACCCGGCCTGTCCTTCACAGCCTTCCGGCGCACGGCGACCCTGCTGCACCTGCCGGCCGATCCCGCGCCCGGCGCCACGCGCCAGGTCGTGAGCGTCTCGCCCGACGAGCTGGCCGAGGCCCTGGCGTCGGATGCCGCGTGAGCGGAATACTACCGGCAGGGGCCACCCCTCACGGCGCGTGCCATCAAAGGTAGGCGCGTGCCAGTCTGTAAGTGGGTTTCAAAGGCCCCAATTATCAGGGGGTATGTCGAAGTAATCGCCGACCCGCGCGGGCGTTGTCGCCCGATCAATCGTCCCGCAATACTCAACCGAGCAAGGCGCGGCAGTCGAGATCGTCGATGGCTGCGGTGATGCGCTCGAGATGGCTCCACCACACCCAGGGCGGGATGCCGCCCGTCATCTGCAGCATCGGCATCAGGAGCTGCATCAACACCGAGCGGCGATAATCCTCGGCCAATTCGGCGCGGTCGTAGCCTTGCACGCCGTGGCTGAGCAGGGCCGCGTGATAGTGATCGAGCAACGGCCGTTCGAAGCGCCGCCGGCGTTCGGGGTACCAGTGCGTCGCCATCATGTAGGCAAGATCGCTGGAGGCGAGCCCGATGCGCCAAGTGTCCCAATCGAAGTAGCGCAGGTCGTCCGAGCCGTCCTTTGGGACGAAGCAGTTCCAGACATGGGCGTCGCCATGCACCAGACTGACGTTGCGATGGGTGAGGACACGCGCCTGCAGACCGGGCGCGGCGGCGAAGAAGCGCTCGTAGAGCTGCCGCCGCTCGCGCGACAGGCGATCGCCCAGTTGGTCGGCGAAGCGCTCGAACGCAGCAGCATGGCGCTGCATCATCTGGCGTGCGGTCTCGGCATCGACACGCGTGCCGATCGACACGCCGAGCCGCGGATCGTCCCACCACGCGGCATGGAAGCGCGCCAGCGTCTGCACCATGCGCCGGCACGTCGCTTCATCGGGTGGCAGCGGCCATTGCGTTGCGATCTCGTGCGTATCGGTGAGATCTTCGAGCAGCAGGTGCCATTCCCGTGTCTCGTCCTGCCAGTCGCTGCCGAAGCAGCGCGGCACCAGGCCCGCGGGCATCGCCGGCGCGACCTTGGCATAGAACGCGACTTCGCTGGCGCCCAGCACGAAAGGTCTGTCGTTGCGGTCGCCGGGCAGGGGTATCTTGAGGATCAGCGACCGTGGCGCTGCCTTGGCTGCGCCCTCGTAGCCGAGCCGCAATCGCACGATGCACGACACAAGTTGGTTGCGCGGCGCCTCGGCCTCCACGGAGATGACACGTCCATCGTCGAGCACGCCGCAACGCTGCAGAGCCGCGCTGAGGTAGACAAGCTCGGCCGCCTTGTGCAGCGAAGTAGGCTGGTCAGCGATAGTATTTCCGCTCGTGCTCTTCGGCCTGTAGCCGGTCGATCTGGGTCTGCGCCTCCTCGGCGATCTTCACCAGCCCTTCGTAGCGGACGCGCAAGGCCGTGAGCTCGCCCTCGCGATGGGCGTTGGTCGGCGCACCCGCCAGCTCGGCGTTGGACGTCGTGAGCAGCTTGGCGGCAAGCTGCATGGCCTCCAGCCGCGCCTTGCGGGCAGCGCCTTGCAACTCTTCGATACGCTTGCTGATTTTTTGTACGGTCTCACTCATGACCGACATGCTGCCCCGGAAGGCGGCACCCGGCAACATGCTGAACGGCACACCTGCGGCGCCTGAAATCGCGCCGCCGAAACCTGGTTCAGTCGATCGTGAGCTTGCCGCAGTCCGCCCAATCGCAGCGCAGCGTCTGTTCGACGACGCCGAGAGCGCCGAAGGTCGGATCCGGCCGTTCGGCGATCAGGACAAGCTTGCCCTTGCCGCAGAAGGCACAGGTCGGCCGGTTGTCTTGCAGCGACAGCTTGGCTGCCACCGCCTGCAGGTCACCTAGAATACTCATCGCCACACCCTGGCTGCTCTGCCTTCCCCACGAGGTGATCATCGCCTGAGATCGAGACAACGGTATGGCGGGCATTCGTTCCGCACGGCCTCTGCAGCCTGCAGTCTGGTGTCCGCGCCGCAGCTGCGCCTATGATGTTGACGCTTGGTTGACCGCGTTTCGCCTCATTTGCCCATCCATCGCAGGACGGCGCCATGACACGGCCCCGCATCGGCCTCGCGCTGGGCAGCGG
The DNA here is from genome assembly GCA_035296945.1 of Reyranella sp. Lineage (GTDB taxonomy): Bacteria > Pseudomonadota > Alphaproteobacteria > Reyranellales > Reyranellaceae > Reyranella. The sequence goes on along the minus strand of DATGZZ010000617.1, from coordinate 147 downwards.
CTCAGCCCGCGGCTGGGCGCATATCGGCGTCATCGATTCACTGGTCGAGGCCGGCATCCAGCCCGACATCGTGTGCGGCGCCTCGATGGGCGCCTTGGTCGGAGCCGCCCATGTCGCGGGCCGGCTGCCCGAGCTCAGGCAATGGGC
>DATGZZ010000616.1:0-2606 GCA_035296945.1 Reyranella sp. | reverse complement strand
GTGCGCGGCCTGCTCGAGCAGGACGGCCGCAAGCTCCTGTCCTATTCGGCGACCATAAAACTGCGGCCGCGCCCTTAAGCACTGTAGTTATATCACAGACGGTAGGTGCAGGCAACAGGAATCGGGCGCCTGATGGACTTTCTGCGTGCCGTACGGCGCAGAAAGGCCTAACGGCCGAGCTCGTACGGCCCGCCGCGCTCGATCGCCCGCTGGTAGGCGGGCCGGGCCTTAAGCCGTGCATGCAATGCTGTCAGATTCGGATAGCCGCTGAGCGGCCCGCGCGCGGCGCCGGCATCCAGGATGAAGGACAGATGGATGTCGGCCGCCGAGAAGCGGTTGGCGACGAAGTAGTCGTTCCCGCCCAGCGCGCCTTCCATGTAGTCGAAGTGGTTCTTGAGCTCGCTGTCGATGCGCGGCCACAGCGGCTTGCCGGCGTCGCCCAGCCGGCCGACATAGAGCTTCAGCATCAGCGGCAGCATCGCCGAGCCCTCGACGAAATGCATCCAGTGCAGCCAGGCCCGGTAGTCGGCCGAGTCGGGATCGACCGCCGGCGCGAGCTTGCCGTCATCATACTTTCGCACGAGGTACTCGATGATCGCACCGGTCTCGGCCACCACGCGGCCATCGTCGACAATGACCGGTGACTTGCCCAACGGGTGCACCCGCTTCAGCTCAGGCGGCGCGAGGCGCGTGGTGGCGTCGCGTTGATACGGCACGACCTTGTAGGGCTGCCCGAGTTCCTCCAGCAGCCACAGGATGCGCTGCGAGCGCGAGTTGTTGAGATGATGGATCTCGATCATTGGGGTTCCTTGGATTTCGTCATTGGACCGCGGGCCTCCAGGCCCGCTCATGAGCTTGAGCGGGCCTGGAGGCCCGCGGTCCGGAAGAGCATGAGTCTATTCTACCGCGAGTCCCGCCTGCTCGGCGACGCGGCGGACCTCGTGGTCGAACAGTTCGCGCAGGCGGCGCACGGTCGGCAGGTCCTCCGCCTTGGCGGAGCGCTCGACGGCCTCGGCGATCTGGCGCAGCGCCAGCGCGCCAATCATGCCCGAGGCGCCCTTCAGGCGGTGGGCGGCGCGGGCGAGCGCCGTGAAGTCGTCGGTTTCCTTGATCTCGCGCGCCGCCTCGCGGGCAGTCGCCAGGAACTCGCGCTCGACCTCGGCCAGGGTCCGTGGATCGTCGCCGAACAGCTCGATGAGCTTGTCGCGGTCGTAGGCCGGGTTGGGGCCCTGATTCATGCAGCGCCCTTCAGCCAGACGTCGAGGGTGGCCCGCAGTTGCTCGATGCCGATCGGCTTGGTGATGAAGCCGTCCATGCCGACCGACCGGCTCCTCTGCTCCTGGTCCTCATGTGTGCTGGCGGTGACGGCCAGGATCGGCGTCCGCGGCCGGCGGTCGGCCGCCTCGAGGCTGCGGATGCGGCGGGCCAGCTCGAAGCCGTCCATGGTCGGCATCTGCAGGTCGGCCAGCACCAGGTCGTAGCGGCCCGTGCGCCACAGCTCGAGCGCCTCCTCGCCGCCCGAGGCCGCATCGGTCGTGGCCCCGGCGAACTCGAGCTGTCGCGCCAGAATCTTGCGGTTGACCGAATTGTCGTCGACCACCAGGACGCGGCCGTTGAGCGGTGCGGCGCGTGGCGGCGTCCTGACCATGGCGTCGGCCGCGCGCCCCACGGCCCGGGCAACGGCACGCACCAACGAATCCCGGCGATAGGGCCGCGGCAGGTAGATTGCCGCATCATGCCCCGCGACGCGGATACCGACGAAGCTGCTGTCGGGACGGATCGCCACCTCGGCGCCGGCATCGGCGAGATAGCGGGCAATGGCACAGGCCTCGTCGGCATCGGGCAGGGCCACGGCAAGCGACAGGCCGCGCAAGGTCGGATCGACGCGGATCGCCGGCGCCGCCGCCTCCAGCCGCACGGTGACGATGAAGGCCGAGCCCTCGCCCGGCGTGCTTATGACCTCGACGCCGCCCTGCATGGCCTCGGCGAGGCGGCGCACGATCGACAGGCCAAGCCCGGTGCCGCCGAAGCGGCGCGTGGTCGAGCTGTCGGCCTGCACGAATGGCTGGAACAGCCGGTTGCGCTGTTCGTCGGTGAGGCCGATGCCGGTGTCGGCGACCTTGATGCGCAGCATGCCGTTGCCGGCATTCTCGAGCGACAGGCGCACCGAGCCGGTCTCGGTGAACTTGATGGCGTTGCCCAGCAGGTTGAACAGGATCTGCTGCAGGCGCAGCGGATCGCCGATCACGCGGTCGGGCACGTCGGCGGCGACATAGGCGATAAGGCTCAAGCCCTTGGCTGCGGCCTGCGGCGCCAAGGTCTCGGCCGCGCCCTCGATCAACTCGACGGCCGACAATTCGATCTGCTCGAGGTCGAGACGGCCGGCCTCGATCTTGGAGAAGTCCAGGATGTCGTCGATGATGCGCAGCAACGCCGATGCCGAGTAGCGCACGGTGCTCAGCGCCTCGCGCTGCTCGACCGAAAGCTCGGTGCGGTCGAGCACGTCGATCATGCCCAAAACGCCGTTCATCGGCGTGCGGATCTCGTGGCTCACGGTGGCCAGGAAGGTCGACTTGGCCTGGTTGGCGTTCTCGGCCTCGCGCTGG
>DATGZZ010000615.1:0-2969 GCA_035296945.1 Reyranella sp. | reverse complement strand
CCTGCGGCCATCGGCCATCACTCGCTCACCGAGAAGCGATGGATGTCGTCCTTCTCCATGGCCAGAGCCCGGTGGTAAGCGCGAATGACCACGCTCGGGTCGCCCTGGGAGCGGATGCGGCCGTCCTCGATCCAGATGGCACGGTTGCACAGGCGGCGCACTTCGGCCGGCGAATGCGACACGAAGAGCAGCGTGCCCTTGCGGCGAAAGCTGTCGATCCAGTCGAGGCACTTGCGCTGGAAAGCAGCGTCGCCCACCGCCAGCGCCTCGTCGACGACCAGGATCTCGGCCTCGACATGGGCGCAGATGGCGAAGGCGAGACGCGTGCGCATGCCCATGGAATAGTGTTTGACCGGCTGCTCCATGTAGTCGCCGATGCCGGCGAAATCCGCCATCGAATCGAACTTCTCCAGCACCTCGGCGCGCGACAGGCCCATGACGGCGCCGCCGATCATGATGTTCTCACGGCCCGTCAGCTCGGCGTCGAAGGTGGCACCGAGCGCCAGCACCGGCGCGACGCGGCCGGTGACGCGCAGCTCGCCGTTGGAAGGGAGCGTCATGCCGCAGATCACCTGCAGAAGGGTCGACTTGCCGCAGCCGTTGCGGCCCAGGATGCCGATCGAATCGCCGCGATAGACGTCGAGGTCGATGTCGCGCAGCACCCAGAACGGCTTGTAGTAGGTCTTCCACGTGCCGAATACGACCTGCTTCAGCCAGTCGCTCCGGTGGGCGTAGAGCTGGTAGGCCTTGCCGAGGTGCCGGGTCCGGACGACGACCTCAGATGACGTCGACGATGACATTCCGGTACCTGTCGAAGAACCAATAGCCGAAGTAGAAGGTGAAGATCGCCGTCGCCAGCGCCCACAGGACGGTCAGCGGATTGGGCAGCGTGCCGGTCAGCACGAGGTCGCGCATGATCTCGACGTAGGCGGTCAGTGCATTGCCGTAAATCGCCAGGTTGGCGGGGAACGACCAGCTGGTGGGGGAAAAGAACACCGGCGTCAGAAACATGAATAGCGGCACGATGTTGATCATCAGGTAGCCGGCATCGCGCGTGAAGGCGCCGATGGCGGACAGGAACCACGACAGGCCCATGAGGAACGCCGACAGCGGAATGAAGATCAGCGGCACGAAGATCACGGTCCAGGGCAGGCCGCCTTTCACAGCGGCGACGCAGATCAGCATGACGACGGCGCCGATGCCGGTGTAGGCGGCGGCGCGCAGGGTCGAGATGACCGCCAGCATGTCCGAGGGGAAGATGGTCTGCTTGATGAAGTGGGCGTACTCGTGCAGCAGCATCGGCGAGCGATAGGCCATCTCCGAGAAGAAATTGAAGACGACCAGGCCGGCGAAGATGAACAGTGCGTAGGTGATCGGCGTGTGGCCCTGATCGCCCGCGAAGGTCATCTGCAGCTTGGTGGTGAAGGCGAAGGTGTAGACCGCGATGGCGAACAGTGGTGCCGCGACCGCCCACAGCCAGCCGCCGGCGGAGCCGGTGAAGCGCGAGGCAAGCTCGCGGCGCAGGATCGCCAGGATGATCTCCCGGTTGTAGCGCATCTGGAGCAACGGCTTGGCGAGGAAGCGCTTGAAGCGCTGGCCCGGGTCGAGGGCCTCGACCACGATCTGCTTGCCGTTGACGACTTTCACCGACGGCATGAGCCGCGTGCCTCCTTCTCGCCTGTGCTGGTGAGCCCGGTAGGGATCGAACCTACGACCACCTGATTAAAAGTCAGATGCTCTACCGCTGAGCTACGGGCTCGCTCCGGCCTGGCGCGGAGAGCCGAATCCCCGCGCGGCGCCCGTATAAGATGAGCGGGGCCCCCGGTCAACGCGGCGGCCCGACCGGCGCCCTGGGCCGTCAGGCCTTGTTGAACTTGGCTTTCAGGCGCTCGAAGACCTTTTTGGACACGAACTGGGAGGTATCGCCGCCCAGCCGGGCGATGTCCTTGACCAGCGAGGAGGCGATGAACTGGTGCCGGTCGGAGGCCATCAGGAAGATGGTCTCGATGTTGGGCTCCATGCGGGCGTTCATATTGGCCATCTGGATCTCGTACTCGAAGTCCGAGACCGCGCGCAGGCCGCGGATGATCACCGAGGCGCCGACCTCGCGGGCAAAATGGATCAGGAGCCCGTCGAACGGCGAGATCTGGATGCGCGCCTTGTCGATCTCCGAGAAGTCCGCGATGTCGTCCTTGATGATGTCGATGCGTTCCTGCAGCGAGAACAGCGGGCCCTTGCCGATGTTGGTCGCCGGCCCGATCACCAGCTTGTCGACCAGGCGCAGGGAACGGCGCACGACTTCCATGTGCCCGCTGGTGACGGGATCGAACGTGCCCGGATAGACGCCGACGCGTTCTGACGCCATGTCTTGCCCCCACTTCCCCATGACTGGTGCGCCCTGAGCGGCGGCGAAGTCTTAGCGGCACGGCTAGTCCTTATCCACCGTTGTTTCGGCGTGGCTGTCGCCATTGCCATTGCCGTTTTCGGCGCTGGCATCGTCCTCGCCGATGCGCACTGCAGATACTACGCGCTCGCCCTCGCTCACGTTGACGATGCGTACGCCCCTGGTGGCGCGTCCCGCGATGCGAATTCCATCCACCGGGCAGCGGATCAGCGTGCCGCCGTCGGTCACCAGCATGATCTGGTCGTTGTCGAGCACGGGAAAGGCCGCCACGACCTCGCCGCCCCTGGCCATGCTCATCAGCTCGACGCCCTTGCCGCCGCGGCCGGTCACCCGGTACTCGTAGGCCGAGGTGCGCTTGCCGAAGCCCGACGAGGCGACGGTGAGCACGAACTCCTCCTTGCCCTTGAGCTCGTCGAAGCGATCCTGCGACAGGGTTGCCGCAACCGCCTCCTCGGCGGCCGGTGTCGTTTCCTCTTCACCGTTCTCGCCAGCGCTTCCGAGGGCGTTCTCGGCCTGCCGCTGGGCACGCGACTGGCGCAGGTAGCCCTCGCGCTCCTCAGTCGTG
>DATGZZ010000614.1:0-2861 GCA_035296945.1 Reyranella sp. | reverse complement strand
ACCGGCGCATCGACGTACTTGATGGTCTGCCGCCGGCCGCGCTCGGTGTAGTAGAGCGCGACGTTGTTCTCCAGCGCATTGGCGCGCGCGACATAGTAATTGTCGCCGTCCTTCCAGCGCCAGACGATGCCTGCGGCTTGGTCCTCGCGGCCCGACAGCGGCTTGAACTTCACCTCGACGTTTCCGTTTTCGACCGCCGTGCCCTGTTTGACGCACAAGGGAAACGGCGCCTTGCCGGTCTGTTTCAGGACATTGGCGCCGCTCGGCGCACCGGGCTCAGCCTCGACTGTCCAGACCGGCGTGCCGCCGCCTGTGCTGCCGCAGGTCCAGCCGGCGGGTGGCATGCCCGGCCGGTCGGCGTCGAAGGTGATGGTCTCGGCGTGTGCGGTGGCGGCGGCCATCATCATCGAGGCCGCGGCGATGATCCTGGCCATGCTCACGTCTCCTTGGCGTAGCGGTCGAACAGGGACTGGGCATTGGCCCAGCGGATGTTCTGCATGAAGGCGTCGACATACGCCGCCGCCCGGGCGCCGTAATCCATCTGATAGGCGTGCTCATACATATCGAGGGCGAGGATCGGCCGGCCGCCGGCCAGCGTCATCGTGTGGTCCGCGGCCCACGTGTTGATCAGTCGCTTGTCGCGCGGCGACCAGCTCAGCAGCACCCAGCCCGAGCCGCCGCCCAGCGCCTTGCCGGTGGCGGCGAACTCGGCCTTCCAGCGCGCGAGACTGCCGAAGTCGCGGGCAAGCGCCTCGGCGAGCGAGCCGTCCGGCTCGCCGCCGCCCGCCAGGCTGTCGAAGTAGAGCTCGTGGATGATCATGGAGTTGGCGGCGATCAGCTCCTCGCGCTTCAGCCCGTTGACCACGAACACCGGCGCGGTCGAGACATCGAGCGAGGCGAGCTGGGCGGTGATGGCATTGAGACGTCGCACGGCGCCGCCGTAGTTGTTCTCGTAGTGGCTGGTCAGGAGCTTTTCCGACAGGCCGGGCACCTTCGCGGGATCGAAGGCCAGCTTCTTCATGGCGTATTCGACCTTGGGAACAGCCGGCGCGGCCTGTGCCCGTGCCGTCTTCGAAGCCAGGGTCGCCGAAAGCACCGCCGCAGCGGCGACGGTCGCAGTGCCCATCACATCGCGTCTGCTCTGCTTCGTAGCCATTTGCTTCTCCTCTTGTGAAAGACCGATCCTCCTAAAGACCAAGAGCCAGAGAGTAGACGACGCCTGCCAGCGAGCAGGCGAGCAGCACGGGAAGCATGCCGAACTTGAAGCGGAAGATCGCCACGGCCGCGGCCAGCGACAGCACCAGCGAGGGCACGTCGACCGACTTCAGCACCGGCACGTCGACCGACGCGCCGAGCCACTGCATCGGCACCAGCTCGGCGAACAGCACGTGCAGCGCGAACCACACGGCGAGGTTCAGGATGACGCCGACGACGGCTGCGGTGACGGCGCCCAGTGCGGCGCTCAGCGCCTTGTTGGAGCGCAGCGCTTCGACGAACGGCGCGCCGAAGAAGATCCAGAGAAAGCAGGGCACGAAGGTGACCCAGGTGGTGAGCAGGCCGCCCAGGGTCGCCGCGAGAAGGGGCGGCAGGCCGCCGGGGTCGCGCCAGGCGCCGAGGAAGCCCACGAACTGCGTCACCATGATCAGGGGGCCGGGTGTCGTCTCGGCCATGCCGAGCCCGTCCAGCATCTCGCCCGCCGTCACCCAGTGATAGTTCTCGACCGCCTGCTGGGCGACGTAGGCCAGCACGGCATAGGCGCCGCCGAAGGTGACGACAGCCATCTTGCTGAAGAAGATGGCGATCTGGGTGAAGACGTTGTCGCTGCCCAGCCCGAACCATAAGAGCGCGACAGGCACCAGCCAGAGCGCCAGGAACACCGCCGTGATGGAAAGCGACCAGCGCACGTTGGGACGGGCGTGTGCGGGCGTCTCCTCGCCAAGCAGCGACTCGGAGTCCGCCACCTGCTTGTCGCCAAGCTTGCCATGGCCGCCGCCGGCCACGAAGGCGGGCACGTTGGCGCGGCCGCCGACATAACCGATCAGCGCCGCGAGCACGATGATCACCGGGAACGGCACGTTGTAGAAGAAGAGGGCGATGAAGGCGGCCGCCGCCAGTGCCCGCATGGTATTGTTCTTGAGCGCGCGGCGCCCGACGCGCAGCACGGCCTCGATCACGATCACCAGCACGGCGGCCTTCAGGCCGAAGAACAGGCCCTGCACCACCGTGACTTTGCCGAACAGCACGTAGATCCAGCTGAGCGCCATGATCGCGAGCAGGCCCGGCAGCACGAACAGCGTGCCGGCCAGCAGCCCGCCCTTGGTCTTGTGCATCAGCCAGCCGATGTAGGTCGCGAGCTGCTGGGCCTCGGGGCCGGGCAGCAGCGTGCAGTAGTTCAGCGCCTGCAGGAAACGCTGGTCGCCGATCCACTTCTTCTCCTCGACGATGATGCGGTGCATGACCGCGATCTGGCCGGCCGGCCCGCCGAAGGAGAGCGCGGCGACGCGCGCCCATACCTTCATGGCCTCGCCGAACGGCACGCCGTGCGGCGGCACGTCGGCCGCGCGGCTCAGGGGAACGTCGGTCATCGGGCCTTCTCCGCGATCTGCGTCTTCAGCGACTGGTAGAGGTCGTCCAGCACCGCGCCGCCGCGCGCCAGCCGCTCTTCGTCGTCGCGCTTGCCGGCGGCGATGCCCGCGATGACGATGCGGATGCCGGCCGTTTCCTCGCGGCCGTACTTGCCGTCCTTGAGGTCGATGTCGTGGATGATCTCGCCGATGGCGGCGAGCGCGTCGTCGTGCAGGCCGGCGCGCTGCACCAGCACCTCGAAGGTGCAGCGGTCGCCCTCGTGGGTGTACTCGCCC
>DATGZZ010000613.1:0-9254 GCA_035296945.1 Reyranella sp. | reverse complement strand
ACAGGCCCTGGTGATTGATGGCCAGCGGCGTCGTGCCGAACTCGTACTTGGTGAGCTGTGAGAGGGGAATCATCGTCTCGGGCGTGGTGCTGACCGCCGCCCCCGTCGACGCCGAGCCGCGGCCCGAGACGGCGATCGCGTTGGTGCGCTGGTTGCGCACGGCCTGCGCCGGATCGACGGCGCCGGCCGCCAGAGGCGTGGTCGAGACGACGGCGCCGGTCGCCTGGGCGCCACTGATGGCGCCGCCGGTCGTCGAGACATAGATGTCCTTCAGCCGCTCGGGGTTCTCCCAGTACTCGGGCGAGACCTCCATGACGACGTGATACTGGTTCAGCGCATTGTAGATCGTCGAGACCTGGCGCTGGCCGAAGGCATCGTACAGGGTCGAGGAAATCGAGCGCGTCGACACGCCAAGCCGCGCCGCCGCGTCGCGGTCGATGGTGAGGTTGACCTGAAGGCCACGCTGCTGCTGGTCGGAATCGACGTCGGTGATGACCGACTGGTCCTGGCGCAAGGCCTCCACCAGCTTGGGCGCCCAGGCGTAGAGGTCGGGCAGCGAATCGGCCTGCAAGGTGAATTGGTACTGCGCATTGCCCTGGCGGCCGCCGACCCGGATGTCCTGCACCGCCGACAGGAACAGGTTGGCGCCCGGCACCTGGGCGAGCTTGGGACGCAGGCGGGCAATCACCTGGTCGGCCGAGATCTTGCGCTCGCTCAGGGGTTTCAGCGTCGCGAACACGAAGCCCGAGTTGGTCGAGAAGCCGCCGGTGAAACCGGCCACGCTTTCGATCGCCGGATCCTGGCGCACGATCTCCATGAACTGCCTGAACTTCCGGCGCATGGCCTGGAAGGAGATGCTCTGGTCGGCGCGGATGCCGCCGACGATGCGGCCTGTGTCCTGCTGCGGGAAGAAGCCCTTGGGGATGGTGACATAGAGATGGATGTTCAGGATCACCGTCGCCAGGAACACCAGCATGGTCGCCAATGGATGGCGCAGCACGAAGCGCAGGCTCGCGCCATACCAGCGCTGCAGGGCGGCGAAGCCGCGCTCGCTCCAGCGGAAGAAGCGGCCTGGCCGTCGCGTATTGTCGTGCGGCCGCAGCACGTAGGCGCACATCATCGGCGTGGTGGTGAGCGACACCACCATCGAGATCAGGATGGCGATCGAGAGCGTGACGGCGAACTCGCGGAACAGCCGGCCGACGATGCCCTGCATGAGCAGGATGGGAATGAACACCGCGATCAGCGACACGCTCATGGACACGACGGTGAAGCCGACCTCGCGCGCGCCCTGCAGGGCCGCATCGATGCGGCTCATGCCCGCCTCGATGTGGCGCGAGACGTTCTCCAGCACGATGATGGCATCGTCGACCACGAAGCCCGCGGCGATCGCCATGGCCATCAGCGACAGGTTGTTGATGCTGTAGCCCAGGAGATACATGCCGCCGAAGGTGGCGATCAGCGACACCGGCACGGCGACCGCGGCGACGAAGCCGGCGCGGGCCGAGCGCAGGAAGGCGAAGGTCACCAGCACCACCAGGATGATGCTGATCAGCAGCGCCTGCTCGACCTCCTTGAGCGAGGCGCGGATGGTGACGGTGCGGTCGCTGACGACCTGCAGGTCGACATCGTTGGGCAGCGCCGCCTGCAGCTCGGGCAGCAGCGCCCTCACCTCGTCGACGGTCTCGATGACGTTGGCGTTGGGCTGCAGGTAGATGATCACCAGCACCGAGCGCTTGCCGTTGGCCTGGCCTTCGTTGCGGATGTTCTCGGTGGCGTCGATGACTTCGGCGACGTCGGACAGCCTGACCGGCGCGCCGTTGCGCCAGGCGATGATCAGCGGCTGGTATTCGGCCGCCGTGCGGGCCTGGTCGTTGGCATAGATCTGGAAACGCCGATCGCCGTCCTCGAGCGCACCCTTGGGCGAATTGGCATTGGCCGCGGCAAGGGCGGCGCGCACGCTCTCCAGGCCGATCTGGTACTTGCTGAGCGCGGTCGGATTGATCTCGACCCGCACCGCGGGCAACGAGCTGCCGCCCAGCACGACCTGGCCGACGCCGGTCACCTGGCTCAGCTTCTGCTGCAGGATGTTGGACGCAGCGTCGAACAGGCGGCCCTGGCCGATGATGTCCGAGGTCACCGCCAGCACGACGGCCGGCGCGTCGGCCGGATTGATCTTGCGGTACTGCGGGTTGGTCGGCAGGTCGCTCGGCATCTCCATGCGGGCGGCGTTGATGGCCGCCTGCACGTCGCGCGCCGCCCCGTCGATGCTTCGGGACAGGTCGAACTGCAGGGTGATGCGCGCATTGCCGACCGTGCTCATCGAGGTGATCTCGGTGACACCGGCGATGGCGCCGAGCGCCCGCTCGAGCGGCGTGGTCAGGCTGGTAGCCACGGTTTCGGGCGACGCACCGGGCAGGCTGGCCGAGACCTGGATGGTCGGGAAATCGACCTTGGGAAGCGGCGACACCGGCAGCTTCAGGAAGGCGACCAGGCCCGCCAGCGCGATGCCGATGGTCAGCAAGGTCGTGGCGACCGGCCGGGCGATGAAGGGGGCCGACAGGTTCACGTCAGCGGCCTCTCGCCGGCCGTCGGGTCCGTGCCAGGATCGGTACTGCGGCGCGCCAGCGGATTGGCCGGCGTGTCGAGCGGCGCGCCCCGCAGGCGGCGGCCCAGGCGATCGAAGGCAAGGTAGATCACCGGCGTGGTGAAGAGCGTCAGCACCTGGCTCACGATCAGGCCGCCGACGATGGTGACGCCAAGCGGCGAGCGCAGTTCCGAGCCAGTGCCGCTGCCCAGCATCAGCGGCAGCGCGCCGACCAGGGCGGCCACCGTGGTCATGAGGATCGGGCGGAAGCGCAGCAGGCAGGCCTGGTGGATGGCCTCCTGGGGCGTCTTGCCTTCGTTGCGCTCCGCGTCCAGCGCGAAGTCGATCATCATGATGGCATTCTTCTTGACGATGCCGATCAAGAGCACGATGCCGATGATGGCAACGACGCTGAGGTCGGCGCCCCACATCATCAGCGCCAGCAGCGCGCCGATGCCGGCGGACGGCAGGGTCGACAGGATCGTGATGGGATGGATGTAGCTCTCGTAGAGCACGCCCAGCACGATGTAGACCGTGACGATGGCGGCCAGGATCAACAGCAGCTGGCTGTCGAGCGACTTCTGGAAGGCGAGCGCCGCACCCTGGAAGTGCGTGGTCATCGACAAGGGCATGCCGATCTCGCGCTTGACCGTCTGGATGGCGTCGACCGCCTGACCCAGCGCATAGCCCGGCGCCAGGTTGAAGGAGATGGTGGTGGCCGGGAACTGGCCGAGCCGATCCTGGCGCAGCGGCGAGGTGCGTTCCTCGAAGGTGGCGATGGACGACAGCGGCACCTGCTTGCCGCCGGCGCCGGGCAGATAGAGGTTGGCGAGCGAATCGATGGAGCGGCCCATCGACGGCTCGACCTCGTAGATCACGCGGTACTGGTTGGACTGGCCGTAGACCGTCGAGACGATGCGCTGGCCGAAGGCATCGTACAGCACGTTGTTGACCGAGGCGGCGGTGATGCCGAAGCGCGCGGCGGCGTCGCGGTCGAGCTTGATGAACATCGCCAGGCCCTTGGCCTGCATGTCGGTGGCAACGTCGACGATCTCGGGCAGGCGCTGCAGGCTGTCCATCAGGCGCGGCACCCAGATGTCGAAATCCTCGAGCTTGGGACTCTGCAGGACGAACTGGTACTGGGTGCGGCTTACCGTCGAATCGATGGTGAGATCCTGCGACGGCTGCATGTAGAGCGAGATGCCCGGCACCGACGCCGTCTCGCGCTGGATGCGGCGGATGATCTGGCTGGCCGTCAGGCTGCGCTGGCTGCGCGGCTTGAGGTTGATCAGCATGCGGCCCGAATTCAGGGTCGCGTTGGTGCCGTCGACGCCGATGAAGGAGCTGAGACTCTCGACGTCGGGATCCTCGAGGATGGCCGCCACCAGCGCGTTCTGGCGCTTGGACATGGCCTCGAAGGAGATCGACTGCGGCGCCTCGGTCACGGCCTGGATCAGGCCGGTGTCCTGCACTGGGAAGAAGCCTTTCGGGATCACGACATAGAGCAGGACGGTCAATAGCACCGTGCCGACCGCGATCAGGAGCGTGAGCGGCTGGTGACGGAACACCACGACCAGGCAGCGGTCGTAGACGCCGATCAGGCGGCCGAACCAGCCGGCGCCCATGACCTCGTTGTGGCGGGCTTCCGCTTGAGGACGCGGATCCACCGCCGCCGGCGCCGCGTGCGTCGTCCTCTGGCGCAGGAGCAGGGCGCACATCATCGGCACCAGGGTCAGCGACACGACGGCCGAGATCAGGATGGTGACCGAGAGCGTGACGGCAAACTCGCTGAACAGGCGGCCCACCACGTCGCTCATGAACAGGAGCGGGATCAGCACGGCGATCAGCGATACGGTGAGCGAGACCACGGTGAAGGCGATCTGCCGGCTGCCGCGCAGCGAGGCGTCCTTGGGATCGTCGCCGCGCTCGATGTAGCGGGCGATGTTCTCGATCATGACGATGGCGTCGTCGACCACGAAGCCGGTGGCGATGGTGAGCGCCATGATCGACAGATTGTTGAGGCTGAAGCCCGCGAGATACATCACCGCCAAGGTGCCGACGAGCGACAGCGGCACCGAGAGGCTGGGGATCAGCGTGGCCCGCCAGTCGCCCAGGAACAGGAAGATCACGGCCACGACCAGGATCACGGCGAAGGCGAGCTCGATCTGCACGTCGCGCACCGAGGCGCGGATGGTGGTCGTGCGGTCGGTCAGCACGACGACGTCGAGCGAGGCCGGCAGCGTCTCGCGCAGTTGCGGCAGCAGTCTCTTGATGCTGTCGACCACCTCGATGACGTTGGCGCCAGGCTGGCGGCGGACGTTGATGATCACCGCCTGGGTGGTGTTCATCCAGGCGGCCAGGCGGTTGTTCTCCTGCGCCTCCTCGACCGTGGCGACATCGGAGAGCCGCACCGGCGCGCCGTTGCGGTAGGCCACGACGACATCCTTGAACAGCTTGGGATCGGTGATCTGGTCGTTGGCGTTGATGGTGTAGGCGCGTGCCGGGCCGTCGAAGTTGCCCTTGGGCGTGTTGACGTTGGCGTTGGCAATCGTCGTGCGCAGGTCGTCGATGTTGAGGCCGTAGGCCGCCAGCGCCGTCGGGTTGGCGCGGATGCGCACGCCGGGTTTCTGGCCGCCGTCGAGGCTGACCAGGCCGACGCCGGGAAGCTGCGAGATCTTCTGGGCGAGCCGCGTGTCGACGTAGTCGTAGACCTTGGTCAGCGGCTCGGTCTTGGAGGTGACGGCAAGGGTCAGCACCGGCGCGTCGGCCGGGTTGATCTTGGCGTAGACCGGTGGCGACGGCAGGTCGGAGGGCAGCAGGTTGCTGGCGGCGTTGATGGCGGCCTGCACCTGCTGCTCGGCGACATCGAGGCCGAGCTTGAGGTCGAACTGCAGGGTGATCGACGAGGCGCCGGCCGAGCTGGTCGACGTCATCTGGTTGAGGCCCGGCATCTGGCCGAACTGGCGCTCCAGCGGCGCCGTGACCGACGAGGTCATGACCTCGGGGCTGGCGCCGGGATAGAGCGTGAGCACGCGGATCGTCGGATAGTCGACCTGCGGCAGCGCCGACAGTGGCAGGAACCGGTAGGCGATGGCGCCGACGAGCATGATGGCGACCATCAGCAGCGAGGTCGCCACCGGACGCTCGATGAAGATCCGCGACGGGTTCATGTCGCGGTCGGAATTACTGGTTGGGCTGGGCGGCGGCTGCGCCGCCGGCGCCACCACCGCCGTTGGCCTGGCGTCGTCTCTGCTGCTGTTGTGGGCCGGCACCTTGCTGGGACTCAGGCGCGTTGGCGATCGGCGGGCCCGACGCGGCGCGTGGCGGGCCGCCCGGGCGGCGGATCTTGGCGCCGTCGCGCAGACGGTCGGTGCCGTCGATCACGACCTGGTCGCCGGGCTGCAGGCCCTTCACGATCTGCACCCTGTCGCCATCGGTGGCGCCGAGCTCGACGACGCGGATCTCGACCGTGTCGTCGGCCTTCACCAGATAGACGAAGGTGCCAGGCTGGCCGCGCTGGATGGCGGCGACCGGAACGACCGTGGCGTCCTTCACCGTGTCGACCAGCAGGCGGACATTGACGAACTGGTTGGGGAACAGCGTGTCGTCCTTGTTGTCGAACACCGCGCGCAGCTTCACCGTGCCGGTCGTCATGTCGATGAGATTGTCGTGGGTGTCGAGCTTGCCGATGGCGAGCTCGTTCTTCTGCGCGCGGTCGAGCACGCGCACCTCGAGCTTGGCGCCGGCCTTCAGCCGCTCGCGCACCGACGGCAGCATGTCCTCGGGGATGGTGAACAGCACCGAGATCGGCTGGATCTGGATGATGATGCAGATCGAGGTGGCGTCGCTCATCGACACGAAGTTGCCGGGATCGACCGTGCGCAAGCCGATGCGGCCGGTGAGCGGCGCCACGATCTTGGTGTAGGCGACGTTGAGCTTGGCGGCGTCGACCATGGCCTGGTCGATCACCAGGGCGGCCTCGTACTGGCGGACCAGCGACTGCTGGGTGTCGAGCTGCTGGCGGGCGATCGACTCCTGGGCGACCAGCTTGCGATAGCGCTCGAGGTCGGTCTGGGCATTCTTGAGCAGCGCCTCGTCCCTCTGCTGCTGGCCGACCGCCTGCTGCAGCGCGACGTCGTAAGGCCGCGGATCGACCAGGGCCAAAAGGTCGCCCTGCTTGACCATCTGGCCTTCCTTGAAGTCGACCTTGAGGAGCTGACCGGTGATCTGGGTCTTGACGTTGACGGTGTGCAGCGGCGCCACGGTGCCGAGCGCGCGGATCACGACGGGGACTTCGCCCTTGGTGGCGGCCGCGATGCCCACGGGCGTCGGCGCGCCGGCGCCAAACCGGCCGGCCGCCTGACGGGGCGCGGGCGCAGTTCCGGTCTGCGAAATATACCAGCCGGCGCCCGCCACTATGACGAGGCCCAAGCCGATCCCGAGCAGGGTCCGCAGCCTTTTCATTGCTATCCTTTATGCCCCCAAACGCGCCGTCGCTTACCTGTACGTGCCGAACCGCCAGAGTCTCCCCCAGCGGTCCGGAGGGCGCAAGGCTAGTGCCGGAAGATGGCCAGAAAGTGCAACGCACGACCGGCTGAAAGGTCGCCACCGACGAGCAATACGTCACAAGACGTCTTGATGCGTTGGCCTGGACCGTTGGTCGGGAATTCGGACGAAAATCAAAGCGACAGACAGAGGATCCTAGCTAAAACTGACGTGCTTGTCAATAACTCAAGTTAGTGTTCGCAATCACACTGTCTGCCGGCAATGGCGCGTTTCGCTATGGCGAATTTTGGCGCTCCAGAAGGGGGTCCCTATAGCGGGCCGACGCTGCGGACATACCAAAGATTGTGCCCCGAAACCCGACTGCTGGCAGTGCTGTCAGTCGTTCGCGTCGCCGATCCACACGATCGACGTGGACAAGCCACCAGATGAATTCTCCGCAAACCGTCATCTCGTGGTTGGCTGGTGGGCAGGACGAGCTTCGCCGCTTCCTGCACAACGACGCCTCGGCGACACTGCATGTCCGCAGCTATTTATTCGACCGGGTCAACGCCACGCCGCCCAGCCTTGCCACCCTGGCGGGCGGCGGCTGGCGCGGGCTGCAGACCGGCTGGTTCTACGAAACCGTGCAACTGGGCGCGGTCGGCTACACCTCCCAGCCGCTGTGGGCGCCGGAGAACCGGTGGGAGACCACCGATGGCACCTCGATGCTGCGCCGAATTTGAAGATTGGCTTTCAGAAATCCTTCGCGGGGCTTTCCCCCTCCCGCACCCTCCCCCCGTAAGACGGGGGAGGGGCTTGAGCCGACGAATCAATCCGCAGCCTTGTCCGGCACGTAGAGTGCGTTGCCGCCGGCTTTGAACTTGGCGCTCATCTCGTCCATGCCCTTCTTGGCATAGTCGCGGATGTCCTGGGTGATGCGCATGGAGCAGAACTTCGGCCCGCACATCGAGCAGAAGTGCGCCGTCTTGTGCGCCTCCTTGGGCATCGTCTCGTCGTGGAACTTTTCCGCCGTCGCCGGATCGAGCGACAGGTTGAACTGATCCTTCCAACGGAACTCGAAGCGCGCCTTGCTGAGCGCATCGTCGCGCAGCCGCGCCGCGGGATGGCCCTTGGCGAGATCGGCTGCGTGGGCTGCGATCTTGTAGGTGATGACGCCCACCTTGACGTCGTCGCGGTCGGGCAGACCAAGGTGCTCCTTGGGCGTGACGTAGCAGAGCATCGCCGTGCCGAACCAGCCGATCATGGCGGCGCCGATGCCCGAGGTGATGTGGTCGTAGCCCGGCGCGATGTCGGTGACGAGCGGTCCCAGCGTATAGAACGGCGCCTCGCCGCATTCGCGCAGCTGCTTGTCCATGTTGGCCTTGATCTTGTGCATCGGCACGTGGCCCGGGCCTTCGATCATGACCTGGCAGCCCTTGTCCCAGGCGATCTTGGTGAGCTCGCCCAGGGTTTCCAGCTCGGCGAACTGTGCCGCATCGTTGGCGTCGGCATTGCAGCCGGGCCTGAGGCCGTCGCCCAGCGAGAACGACACGTCGTACTTGCGCATGATGTCGCAAATGTCGCCGAAGTGCTCGTAGAGGAAGCTCTCGCGATGCTCGGTGAGGCACCACTGCGCCATCATCGAGCCACCACGGCTGACGATGCCGGTGACCCGCTTGGCGGTCAGCGGCACATGCGCCAGCCGCACGCCGGCATGGATGGTGAAGTAGTCGACGCCCTGCTCGCACTGCTCGATCAAGGTGTCGCGATAGACCTCCCACGAGAGCTTGGTGGAATCGCCGCCGACCTTCTCGAGCGCCTGGTAGATCGGCACCGTGCCGATCGGCACCGGCGCATTGCGCACGATCCATTCGCGCGTGTCGTGGATGTTGCGGCCGGTCGACAGGTCCATGACCGTGTCGGCGCCCCAGCGGATCGCCCACACCATCTTCTCGACCTCTTCCTCCATCGAGGAGGTGACCGCCGAGTTGCCGATGTTGGCGTTGATCTTGACGAGGAAGTTGCGGCCGATGGCCATCGGCTCGACTTCGGGGTGGTTGATGTTCGCCGGGATGATGGCGCGGCCGCGCGCGATTTCCGAGCGCACGAATTCCGGCGTCACGAACAGCGGCACCGAGGCGCCGAAACTCTCGCCGTCGTTTTGCGCCCATTCGGCGCGTTC
>DATGZZ010000612.1:0-4565 GCA_035296945.1 Reyranella sp. | reverse complement strand
GACGCTATCCGATCGTGAACGGGTTTCGAGGCTAGGTCAGACCAATGCTCATTGCGCAAATCTCCGACATGCACGTCAAGCCACCAGGCGAGCTTCTGTACAAGCGCATCGACACGACGGGCTTCCTCGAGCGCGCGGTGGCGCATGTCATGGCGCTCGACCCGAAGCCCGACGTCGTGCTCGCCACGGGTGACCTGGTCGACGGCGGCAAGCCCGAGGAATACGCGCTGCTGCGCCGCCTGCTGGCGCCATTGCCCATGCCGGTCTATCTCATTCCCGGCAACCACGATGCGCGCGACGCCATGCGCCAGGCGTTCCCCGATCACACCTACCTGCCGAAGAGCGGCTTCCTGCAGTACGCGGTCGAAGGCCTGCCGGTGCGCCTGATCGCGCTCGACACGCTGGTGCCGGGCAAGGGCCACGGCGCGTTGTGCGACGAGCGGCTCGACTGGCTGGAGGCGCGGCTCGGCGAAAGCAGCCGGCCGACCGCGCTGTTCATGCATCATCCGCCGTTCGATTGCGGCATCGATGCCTTCGATGCCATGAAGCTGAACGAGGGCGCCGACCGGCTTGCCGCGATCGTCCGACGCCACAGCCATGTCGAGCGTGTGATGTGCGGCCACGTCCATCGGCCGATCCAGGTACTGTGGGCCGGCACGATGGGCTCGATCGCGCCCTCGACGGCGCACCAGGCGACCCTGGATCTTCATGAGGGGACGCCGCATTCGCTGATAATGGAGCCGCCCGGTCTCGCGCTTCATCTGTGGAAGCCGGGCGTGGGTCTCGTGACTCACGTCAGCTACGTCGGAACCTACAAGGGCCCGGAGCCGTTCCGAACCTTGCAATGACGGTCGCCCACTCCCAGCCCACTTCACGATGGAGCCTCGAAACTCTGTTCAAGAAGCTGGGGCCGGGGGTGATCACCGGCGCGGCGGACGACGATCCCAGCGGCATCGCCACCTATTCCCAGGCGGGCGCCCGCGCCGGGTTCGGCCTGTTGTGGACCGTGGTGCTGACCTGGCCGCTGATGGTCGCCGTGCAGTCGGTCAGCGCCCGCATCGGCCGCGTCACCGGCCGCGGTCTTGCCGGCAACATGGTGAAGGTCTTTCCGCGCAGCGTCGTCACGCTGCTGGTGCTGCTGCTGTTCGTGGCCAACACCATCAACCTCGGCGCCGATCTGGCCGCCATGGGCGCCGCCGCCAAGCTGGTGCTGGGTGGCAATGCGCACCTGTACACGCTGGCCTTCGCCGCCTTCTCCCTGCTGGCAATCGTGTTCGTGCCCTATCACCGCTACGTCGGGCTGCTGAAGTGGTTCACCTTCTCGCTGCTGGCCTATGTCGGCGTGGTCTTCACCGTGAAGATCGACTGGCTGGCGGTGGCGTCCGGCGCCTTCGTGCCGACGGTCGAACTCACGGGGGAGGCGCTTACTCTGGTCGTCGCGATCTTCGGCACCACCATCAGCCCCTATCTCTTCTTCTGGCAAAGCTCGCAGGAGGTCGAGGACGAGGAGGCCGATCCCCAGGCGGCGCCTTTGCGATACCATCCCGAGCAAGCCCAGCGTGAGCTCAATCGCATCGGCTGGGAGACCTGGGTCGGCATGGCGATCTCCAACCTGATCGCCTTCTTCATCATGCTGACCACGGCGGTGACGCTGCACGCCAACGGCCAGACCGACATCCAGACCGCCGAGCAGGCGGCCGAGGCGCTGCGGCCGATCGCGGGCGACGCCGCCTTCCTGCTGTTCAGCCTGGGCCTGATCGGCACCGGCCTGCTCGCCGTGCCCGTGCTCGCCGGGTCGGTCGCCTATGCCGTGGGCGAGGCGCGCGGCTGGCGGATCGGCCTGGAACGGCCGCTCAACGAGGCGCGGCCGTTCTACGTGGTGATTGCGCTCGCCATCCTGCTGGGGGTCGGCCTGGGCTTCACGCCGCTCGATCCCATCAAGGCTCTGCTGTGGAGCGCCGTCGTGAACGGCGTCATCGTGGTCCCGATCATGGTGGCGATGATGATCATGGCGAGCCGGCGCAAGCTGATGGGCCGGTTCGTGGCGTCGCCCTGGCAGCTTGTGCTGGGCTGGGCGGCGACCGCGGTGATGACGGCGGCCGCTGTCGCCATGTTCGTGATGATGTAGTGGGGTGTGTTTCACGTGAAACAACCACAGTTATTGACAATCACTTGAGTGCTGGATACAGTGGGTGCGCTGCCGTTCTATGCATCGTTCATCTGACGACATTGGAAGTGGGAATCCGCAGGGAAGCCCCGTGCCGCGCGACCACGGACCTCCTCGGGGGCCCGCCGAGACGTCGCTCGCGTTCGATGCTGGTGCTCGGGCCCCCAACCCATAGGGGCTCCGGCTCCGACGCAACGCTACGCTCTCTGTCGGAAATACCGGGAATGCCGGAAAGTCCGATTTTTGCTGGCAGTGCATGCATCGTAACCGTGAACAGACCCATTCCGGCGACGAGACAGAACAGGCTTTTCATGATCGTGCGCCTTCGCCGCGCGATTGATGCGTGTCCTCGAATGCCGCTCTAGTCTTGGACTGCCGGCAGCACGACGCGGTTGAAGATGGCGAAGGGGACGGTGCCCTGCAGCCCGTCGCGGTAGTGGCCGGCAGTGATCATGACCACGAGATCGAGCGACGGCACGACATAGAGGCGCTGGCCGCCCAGGCCGACGCCCGCCGCCCAGGTGAACTCACTGCCGTTGCGGAAGGAACGGCCGAGCCACCATTGATAGCCGTAGAAGAACAGGCCGTCGCCGTTGATGCGCGTCTTGATCGATTCGGCCGCCCAGCCGGCCGGGATCACCTGCTTGCCATTCCACTGGCCGTCGGTCAGCAGCAGGCGGCCGAGCTTGGCGGCATCGCGCGGCCGCATGCGCAGGCTGCCGAAAGCGCCGAGCCGGCCGCTGACGCCAGCATCCAGCCATTCGAAATCGGATGCATCGATGGGCTGGAAGAGTTTTTCGCGCGCGTAGTCGCGCAGCGGACGGCCGGTGGACCGCACGAGCGTCTCGCCGAGCAGTGACGTGCCGCCGCCCGAGTAGGCATAGACTGTGCCGGGCGGAACGGCGACCGGCTGAGAGAGGATGTAGCGGAACGGATCGGCTGCCATGATCATCTCGCGCTCGTTGTTGCGCGGATCGTTCCACGGCAGGTTCTCCTCCCATGCCAGTCCGGCCGACATGGTGAGCAGGTCGCGGAAGGTGATGCGCGCCTTCTCGGGCGTCTTGAGGTCGGCGTAGTCGGGAAAGGCATCGAACACCGACGAGTCCAAAGCGGGGAACTTGCCTTCGCTCCGCGCGATGCCGACCAGCAGGGAGGTGACGCTCTTGGAGATCGAGCGCAGGTCGTGCTTCGTCTCGGGGCCGTAAGTCACGCGGCCGAGCTTGTCGCCCCAGCGCTCGTCCTCGCCCGCGAAGTAGCGCTCCATGACGAGCTTGCCGTTGCGCACCACCACGACGGCGTGGACGTTGGCCGTCGGCCATTGCGCGATGACGGCGTCGAGCTGGCACAACTTTCCCGGGTCGAGGCCGACCTCGGCCTGGCTGGCGATGGTCCAGCCGTCGTTCAACGCGACGGGCGCGCCGCAGACTTTCGTGTCCTGCGCCGACGCCGGCAGGCAGAGCGCGAGCAGCGCGGCCAGCAGCATGAGAGACTTTGTCATCCAGACCTAGCTTACGTCGTGTGCGAGGCCGGACAAGCGCGTGTTAGCGTTTTTCCCATGAAGCTCTATTCCGGACCGCTCAGCATGTTCGGCGCCAAGGCCGAGATTGCAGCCCATGAGAAGGGGCTGGCCTTCGAGCTCGTCATGGTGCCCTTCGAGATGAAGACGCTGTACCAGCCCAAGCATCCCGAGGTGCTGCGCATCAATCCCAAGCGCCAGGTGCCGGTGCTGATCGACGGCGATCTCGAGATCTTCGATTCGACTCAGATCTTCGAGTACCTCGAGTCGATCAAGCCCGAGCCGGCGCTGTGGCCGGCCGAACCCAAGGCGCGCGCCCGCGCCCGCCTGCTGGAGCACACGTCCGACGAGGTCTATTTCCCGCCGATCGTCCGCCTCATGGGCCTGCAGGGCACGCCCGACGTTCCCGCCGCCGTCGAGGCGCGTGCTGCCGCGCTTTCTTTTTATGACGGGATGGAGAAGGCAATTGCCGACAAGGAATGGCTGGCCGGCAGCTACTCCTACGCCGACATCGCCTTCTACATGGCGCAGATCTTCGGCGATCGCATGGGCGCGCCCATGACCGACGCCCATCCGAAGCTGCAGGCCTGGCGCGACCGCATGAGCGCGCGCCCGGCGGTGCGGCAGGTGGCGGGCGCCATGGGGCGTTATCTGTTGAGCCAGGGGCGCAAGTTGCCGGCGTTTCTTGCTAAGCTGAGCGCGTAGCCATGGCCAAGATCCTGTTCCTCCCCGGTGCCGGCGCGTCGCCGGACTTCTGGAAACCTGTCGGCGCGTTGCTGCCGCCCGATTGGTCGAAGGAGTATTTCGGCTGGCCCGGCCTCGGCGACGAGCCGCCCGATCCCGCGGTCAACGGCATGGACGACCTGGTGCGTCTGGTCGCGG
>DATGZZ010000611.1:0-5149 GCA_035296945.1 Reyranella sp. | reverse complement strand
TGCGCGCCATCTATTTCCGGCGCGACCAGTTCCGGAGCACGGCCGACTGCCTGACGGCCGCCTATACCCAGCGCCTGCCGCTCGAAGTCTGCCAATGATCGACGAATCGGACGACGTCACGACCTGGCGTTTCCAACGCATGTCGGTGGTGGCCGTCGCCGGCTCGGTGCTGCTGCATGGCGCGGCGCTCGCGGCCCTGCTGCCCGAGACCCTGCCGCGCCAGGAACGCCTCAGCGAGCAGACGATCGAGCTCACGCTCGAGCGGCCGACGGCGCCCCTGGAAGCGCCGGCCGTACCCCCCGCCGAGCAGGCCGCGCAGAGGCTGCCGTCCGGCGCGTCGGGCTTCGCGCCGGCCGCGCTCGCGCCCGGCCTGTCGGAGGCCGCGTCGGCGCCGATGCCGGCGCCGGCCGAGCCGCATCTCGCCCGGACGCTGCCCTCGGCCGAACCGCCGCCCGAGCCCGCGCTGCGCGACTTCGGCACCAGCGCCGCGCCGCCCGGGCCGCAGCCACTGCTCGAGACGATGCTTCCCGCCGTCGATGCGCCGCCGATGGTCACCGGCCGTGAGCTTGCGCGCACCGCGCCCAGCGCACTGGCCAAGTCGTCGGTCGTGCAGGACCAGCCGCAGGCGCCGCCGCCGCACCAGGTCGTGCGCCAGGCCACGCCTAAGCGGGCGTCGCAGCAGAACGAGGCCGACCGCTCGGGCGGGCCCTCGCCTGGTGCCGCCTCGCCGGTGACGCGCACGGCCACCAACTACAGCGCCCACCAGGCGCAGCAGGATTATCTGCTGCAGATCGTGCGCCGGCTGTCGCAGGCGCGCTTCACGCCAGCGACGCGCGAGGAGCGTGAGCGCGGCCTGGTGGTCGCCCGGCTGACGATCGGCCGCGACGGCCGGCTGGTCGATGTCGTGCTGGCCAGGCCCAGCGGCTCGCCGGCCCTCGACCGCGGGGTCATGGACACGATCCGCAAGGCCTCGCCCTTCGCGCCGCTGCCGGCGGAGCTCGCCGCCGACCGCCATACGTTCATCGTGCCGATCGACTACACGCAGGAGCGCTAGACCGTCGCCTTCAGGTAGTCCCATGCCGCCAGCGCATGGACCTTCATCACGTGATGGAACTCCGCCAGGCTGACGCTCTCGTCGACGCCGCCCATGCCGGCCGGCGAGCAGCCATAGACGAAGGCGGGCACGCCCCTGGTACGCCAGAAGCGCGTGTCGGTGCCGCCCAGGCTGACGATCGGCTGCGGCGGCGCCGGGAGCAGCGCGCCGGCGCGGCGCAGCAGATGACCCATCATCTCGTGCATGGGGTCGGAGACGTTGGCCTCGGGCCCGCCCGGCAGCAGCTCATCGAAGCGCGTGCCGGGATGGCGGCGGGCGATTTCGGCGACCTTGGCCAGCACCGCGGCGCGGCTGATGCCGACGGGCAGGCGGAAGTCGACTTCCAGCACGCACGCAGCCGGCAGCATGTTGATCTTCACGCCGCCCTGGATGGTGCCGACATTGACCGAGACGCGGCGCATCACGTCGGCAGCGCCCGCGCCCAGCGACAGCTCGGCGGCCTGGCGCACCTCCGGCCTGTCGAGGGTGGCGCGCACCGTGGCGGGCTCATCGGGCGTCATCTGCTCGATCGCCAGCAGGTCGGCGATCAGAGCCGCCGCCACCTTGTTGGCGCTGCCGCCGGTGTGGGGATAGGCGCTGTGGCCGCCCTTCACGGCGATGGTGAAGCTGAGCCACAGCATGGACTTCTCGCCGAAGCGCACGGTGGCAAGCCCGCTCGGCTCGCTGTTCAGCACGCAGTCGCCCGTCACCTCCCTGGCGCAGTTCTCGAGCAGCCAGGCAGTGCCCCATTTGCCGCCGGTCTCCTCGTCCGACACCACGGTCAGCGTGACGCGGCCTGAAAGCTCCTCGCGCAGGCGATGGAGATAGGCGAAGGCGAACAGGAGCGCCGTGGTGCCGCATTTCATGTCGACGGTGCCGCGGCCGTGCAGGCGGCCACCCTCGATGTCGCCCGACCAGGGATCGCGCTGCCAAGCGGCGCGGTCGCCGACCGGGAAGACGTCGAGATGGCCGTTCAGCACAAGATGGCGGCCGGGACCTTTGCCGCCTGCGAAGCTGGCGATGAGGTTGGGATTGTCAGCCCGCGGCGCCTCGGTGCGATGGGCGATGCCTTCCTCGTCCAGGAAGGCGCGGAAGAAATCGGCGGCTTCTCGCGTGTCGCCGGGCGGGTTGGCGGTGTCGATGCGGGCGAAGCGCTGCAGGAAGTCGACCTGGCGGTCGCGCTCGGCCTCGAGCAAGCCCAGCAGCCTGGCGTCCGTGGTCATGCGCGGGCCAGGTCGGGCCGATCAAGGCGGGGAGCGGGCGCCTCGTGGACGATGCGGCCGTCCTTGATCACGGCGAGGCAGGGCGCGCCGCCGATGGCATAGGCGATGCCGCGCGGATCGTCGGTGTCCCACACTGCGAGGTCGGCAGCGCGACCGACGGCCAAAAGCCCGGCGCTCGCCTGCAGGCCGAGCGCCCGCGCGCCGTTCACCGTAAAGCCCTTCAGCGCCTCCTCGGGCGTCAGCCGGAAGAGGAAACAGGCGAGGTGCATCTGCGCCGCCGGCGAGACGGTGGGCGAGCTTACCGGGTTGGCGTTGGTGGCGAGCGCTATCGGCACGCCGAGCTCGCGGAAGAGCTTTACCGGCGGCTTCTGCGTCTCGTTCAGGGAGAAGTGCGCGCCGGCCAGCAGCGTCGCCACCGTGCCGGCCTCGGCCATGGCGCGCACCGTCGCCTCCGAGGCGTATTCGAGATGATCGGCCGACAGGCCGCGATGGCGGGCGACCACGGCGCCGGCGCCGAAATCGGTGTACTGGTCGGCGTGCAGCTTCACGCCCAGGCCATACGACGCGGCCTTGTCGAACAGCCGGTCGATCTGCGCGTGGTTGAAGCCCACCTTGTCACAGAAGCCGTCGACCTGGTCGACCAGGCCCTGGCGCGCCGCTTCGGGTAGAACCTCGTCGCACATGAAGGTGACGTAGTCGTCGCGCCGGCCGGCGAACTCGGGCGCGAGCCCGTGGGCGCCGAGATAGGTCGAGACCACCGTGACGGGGAGGTCGCGGCCGAGCTGGCGCGACACGCGCATCGTGCGCAGCTCGGTCTCCCTGTCGAGGCCCGCACCCGACTTGCTCTCGACCGTGGTGACGCCGTTGGCGATCAGGCGGCTCATGCGGGCCCGGCTCGCGGTGTAGAGCGCTTCCTCGGACAAGAGCCGGGTGCGCTTCACAAGGTTGCCGACGCCGCCGCCGGCGGGCTCGAGATCCCAGCGCTGGCCGCCTTGGCTCAGCACCTCGAAGTCGACGAGGCCTTCCTCGCCGTAGACGATGTGGGTGTGCGGATCGACCAGGCCCGGCGTGACGACCTTGCCTGCAAGGTCACGGACCGAGGCCGCCGGCGGGGCCTCGGCGGCGTGACCGATCCAGGCGATTTTTCCTTTGTCGATGCCGACCGCGCCGTCGCGCACCAGCCCGAAAGGACGGTCGTCGGCCATCGTAGCGACAGCCGCATTGGTCAGAAGCAGCTCGAGCATGCACAACGCTAGCACGGCCCCGTTGGCCTTCGACAGTCGCAAACTCTCGATCGTGAGAGGACCGTGCCGACGCGCTCACGCAGAGGTGTGGCCAGCCAGGTCGACGATCAGCGTAGGGAGCAGGTGAAGGGGTTCACGGCGCCGCCGCGATGCGTTCGGCAAGCTCGGCGGCGCGCGGGCTGGTCAGTTGCCGGCCGCGGGCCGACACAATGGCCTCGGCGAACGAGGCCTCGTCGACGTCGGACACGATCTCGACCTTCATCGCCGCCGCGGCCTTGGGCATGGCGCGCTCGATGTCGTCCCAGAGCTTGCGGTTGAAGGCGACTGATTCCTTGGCGGCGGCGCGGAACATCGCCTGGTCATCGGCCGACAGGGTGTTCCACGTGCGCTTGGAGACCAGCAGCACGCCGGGCGACATGGAATGGCGCGTCAGGCTGAAGTAGCGCGCGACTTCATAATGGCGCGAGGCGATGAAGGCTGGCCAATTGTCGTCGGCAAAGTCGACAGTGCCGTTCCTGAGCGCGGGATGCACGCGCTCGAAGGGCATCGACACGGGCTCGACGCCGAGCGCCTGGAACATCGCCACCCATGGCGCGAGCGGCGGCACCCGCACCTTGGCGCCGGCGATGTCGGCGGCCTTGCGCACCGGCCGGGCGCCGTAGAACGAACGCGCGCCCATGTCGTAGTAGCAGAGGCCGATCACCTCGAAGCGATCGAAGGTGGCCAGCAGGTCCTGGCCGATCGGACCGTCGAGCACGTGGCGCATATGCTCAGTCGAGCGGAAGACATAGGGCATCGCCGGCACGGAGGCGGCAGGGATCATGTTGGCGAGCGACGCCAGGTTGACGCGGGCCATGTCGAGGATGCCGTTGCGCAACTGACCCATGATGAAGGCTTCGGAACTCTTGTTCTCATCGCCCAGCACGACTAGGCGATGGCGCCCGCCGCTGCGCTCCTCGACGAGCTGGCCGAACCGGGCGGTGGCCTGGACCGTCGGATGGTCGGCTGAGTAGATGTCGGCCGACTGCAGATCGCGGCCGGCGGCGGTATTCGCCCAAACCACATTCACCCAGACCACGGCGGCGATCACGGCCAGGAAGCCCCGTGCAGGCATGTCGCGCTCCTCCCAGCAACCGAGGGCAACGCCTGCCACGCGGGGAGGTTGCAGAGACGGCGGTGTTCTTCCCCTCGCCTGCCCGCCTTGTCAGGCGCCGTCAGGCGCCGGCGACGGCCAGCGCCGCCCGCATGGCGCGTGCGATATCGGCCTTGCGGTAGGGCTTGCGCAGCACGCCGAAATCGACCGCCTTGCCGTCGCCGGCCTCATCGACGATGACGTCGGAGAAGCCGGTCGTCAGCAGGATCGCAAGCTTCGGCCAGCGCTGCCGAGCCATCTTGGCCAGATGCAGACCGTCGATCTTGCCCGGCATGACCATGTCGGAGATCAGCAGGTTGAACCCGTCGGGGCGCTCTTCCAGGACGGCCAGCGCCGCGTCGCCGCTCTCGGCTTCGGCGACGCGATAGCCCAGGGACTTGATCTGGGCGACCACCATTGCCCGCACATCGACGTTGTCCTCGACCACCAGCACGCG
>DATGZZ010000610.1:0-3055 GCA_035296945.1 Reyranella sp. | reverse complement strand
CGATCGGCTTGGGCGGCGCGTCGGGTCCGTCGATCAGCGAGGCCGACAAGGGACCGACCAGGGCGACGCGCACGCTGTCGGCCTCGACCAGCAGGTCGGGGCCCATGACGCCGATCTCCAGCCCCGCCGTGTTCGCAGGGTTGCCGCACAAGGCGTTCGCCAGGGTGAGCGCGACGCGGTCCATGGCGCCGGCGGTCGGCATGCCGAGCGCCATGTAACCGATGCGGCCGAGATCCTGCAGCGTATCGAACAGGCCCGGCCGGACGACCTTCAGCGCCGCGCTCATGAGCGCACCAGCTTGGCCCAGTCGAAGGTGCCGGCCTCGACCTCGCGGGCGACGCGGTCGTAGGTCTTGCGGTCGATGCGCTGGAAGGAAAGCGAATCGCCCGGCGCCAGGAAGACCGGCTGCTCGCGGCGCTGGTCGAACATCCAGAGCGGGGTGCGGCCGATCAGGTGCCAGCCGCCGGGGCTCTCGAAGGGATAGATGGTCGTCATGTCCATGGCGATGGCGACCGTCGAGCGCGGCACGCGCACGCGCGGCTGGGACCGGCGAGGCAGGTAGAGCGACTTCTCCAGCCCCGCGATGTAGGCCAGGCCCGGCATGAAGCCCAGCACGTAGACCGTGAAGCGCGACGCCAGGTGGAGGGCGATGACGTCCTCCACCTTCTTCTTGGTGCGCTCGGCGATCTCCTTGAGGTCGGGCGCGAAGTCCGGGTCGTCGTAGCAGCAGGGTATCGTAACCTGCCGGGTCTTCATGCCGGTCGGCAGGCCGCGGGCAATCAGGCCCTCGATCTCGGGCTCGAGCTTGGCCCGCGACGTCGCCATCGGGTCATAACAGACCATCAGCGCGCGCATGGACGGTACGGTCTCGACCACGCCGGCAATCCCGGCCTGGCCGATGGCCGCGTGCAGGGCCATCACCCGGCCGTTGATTTCAGGGGAGATCTCGTTGCCGAATTCGACGGAGAAGGCGGTGTCGCCGCAGGACAGGTACCGTACGCTCACATCTGCTAGGATATAGTGTCATTCCACTTTGCTGTCATCCCGAGCGCAGCGAGGGACCTTTCCCGTGGCCTCAAAGGCCCGTCGCTTCGCTCGGGGTGACAGACGTCGCTAAAGGAGTCTCGTCATGGCTGCGACCAACGCCGGATTCGTCAACATCAACTCCGACCTGGGCGAGAGCTTCGGCCCGTGGGTGATGGGCAACGACGTCGAGGTGCTGAAGATCGTGAAGTCGGCCAACGTCGCCTGCGGCTTCCATGCCAGCGATCCCACGGTGATGGTCGACACGGTGAAGCTCTGCCAGCAGAACGGCGTCAGCATCGGCGCCCATCCGGGCTTCGCCGACCTGCAGGGCTTCGGCCGGCGCGTGATCAACCTCTCGGTCAAGGAGCTCGAGGCCAACATCGCCTACCAGCTGGGCGCGCTGCAGGGCATCGCCTCGCTGTTCGGCGCCAAGGTCACGCACATCAAGCCGCACGGCATGATGGGCAACATGTCGGCCGAGAGCGAGGAGATGTCCGATGCGATCTGCCGCGCCACCAAGGCGTTCGACCGCGACCTGATCTTCCTCGCCCAGGCCAACACCGAGCAGGGCAAGTCGGCGCGCAAGGCCGGGCTGCGCGTCGCCGAGGAGGTGTTCGCCGACCGCACCTACACCGACAAGGGTTTTTTGACGCCGCGCAAGGAGGCGGGCTCGATGATCAAGGATCCCGCCCAGGCGGTGGCCCACGTCCGCCGCATGGTCGACGAGCAGGCGATCTACTCGACCTCGGGCAAGCGCATCCCCTGCCAGGTCGATTCGATCTGCGTGCACGGCGACGGGCCGACCGCGGTCACGGTGTCCACGGCGGTGCGCCAGGGCCTGGAGGCCGCCGGCATCCGCATCGTGCCGCTGACCGAGATGCCGAACTTGAAGCACTGAGCGCCGGCTCTTTTTCCTCCCGCCGTCCTTTTTCTTCCACCTCCCCTGTCTTACGGGGGAGGCAGGGAGGGGGAAGGCAGCAGACATGACCTCGAAAATTTCAGATCTGAAATTGTCGACAGCGCCAATGAGGCTCTCCCCCTCCCGGCCTCCCCCGTAAGACTGGGGAGGTGGAAGAAGAAGGACGGGCAGGTGAAGTCGGGGTCACTTGAATGTGACTGCCTCCACACCTGTCGGTTGACGCCGCCTCGTTCATAGTCCCCGGGCCGTGCGCCAAGAGACGGTAACCAGGGAGAGACAATGCCATGAACAGGCTCATGATCGCGGCCGTCATCGCCGCCAGCTTCGTCGCGTCACCGCTTTTCGCCCAGGCCCCGGCGCCACCGCCGCCCTATGGCCCCGCCATCACCTTCGACGCCGCCAAGAAGGCGCTGGCGGCCGCCGAGGCCGAGGCCAAGAAGAACAACTGGCCGGTCGCCATCGCCATCGTCGACAGCTCGGGCAATCTCGCGGCCTTCTCCAAGATGGACAACACGCAGCACGCAAGCGTCGACATCGCCATCGGCAAGGCGGTGACGGCCAACAACCTGAAGCGTCCGACCAAGGCGCTGCAGGACACCATCGCCCAGGGCGGCGCCGGCCTGCGCCTGCTGGCCGTCAAGGACATCACGCCACTGGAAGGCGGCGTGCCGATCGTCGTCGACGGCAAGATCATTGGTGCCATCGGCGTGTCCGGCGTGGCCAGCAACCAGGACGCCGACGTCGCCATGGCCGGCGCGGCAGCCGCCAAATAGAACATCTCATATTCCTCTCCCCCGTTAGGGGGAGAGGCTAGGTGAGGGGGAATCGACGTGCGTCGCCCCCTCACCCAACCTCTCCCCCTAGCGGGGGAGAGGAGCTTGAGGGGGCTACCCACATAGGGCATCGCGCCGCCTTGTCGGATGGCCCTCCACCGGTATAGTCCGCCCGACTCGTTCGGGCGGACTTTTATCTGATGAAGCAGCGTATTTTCGGCTGGATCTCGGCTCTCTTCGGCATCGTGCTGGCGCTGGCGGCCGCCGAGGCCGAGGCCAAGAAGAACAACTGGCCGGTCGCCATCGCCATCGTCGACAGCTCGGGCAATCTCGCGGC
>DATGZZ010000609.1:0-2387 GCA_035296945.1 Reyranella sp. | reverse complement strand
CACCAGCGACTGGCTGTTCCCGACGCGCGAGAGCCGCGAGATCGTGCATGCGCTGAACGCCGCCGCCGCCAACGTCTCCTTCGTCGAGGTCCAGAGCGACAAGGGCCATGACGCCTTCCTGCTCGACGAACCGGAGATGTTCCGCACGCTCGCCGGCTTCCTCAAGGGCGCCGCCGCGGTGCGCGGCCTGAAGGACGTGCCGTGAGCGTCGCCGCCATCCGCGTCGACCTGCAGCTGATCGCCGACATGGTCGATCCGGCGACGCGCGCGCTCGATGTCGGCTGCGGCGACGGCTCGCTGCTGGCCTACCTGGTGAACTTCAAGCGCGTCGACGCGCGCGGCATGGAGCTGAGCCAGGCCGGCGTGAACGCCTGCGTCGCCAGCGGCCTGTCGGTCATCCAGGGCGACGCCGACGCCGACCTGCGCGACTATCCCGACGACGCTTTCGACTACGTGATCCTGAGCCAGACCCTGCAGGCCACGCGCGAGCCGCGCGAGGTGCTGCGCCAGATGCTGCGCGTCGGCAAGCGCGCCATCATCTCCTTCCCCAACTTCGCGCACTGGCAGGTCCGCCTGCGCCTGGTGTTCGGCGGGCGCATGCCGGAGACGCCGTCGCTGCCCTACAAGTGGTACGACACGCCCAACATCCATCTCTGCAGCATCGATGACTTCCGCGGCCTGTGCCGCGACATGGGCGTGCGCATCGAGCGCGCCATCGTGCTCGATCGCAACAGCAAGCCGATCAACCTGCCGCCGCTGCTCGCCAACCTTCTGGGCGAGCAGGCGGTGTTCATGCTGAGGCGGGACTAAGCCCCGCTGTCATCCCGAGCGCAGCGAGGGACCTTTAAGACCACAGGGAAGGTCCCTCGGCCTGCGGCCTCGGGATGACACCGTCTACTTCTTTTGGCTTCCGGCGAACGCCGCAGTCACGCCGAGGCCGATGAACAGCGTACCGCTGACGTAGCGCTCGACCTCGAGATAGCGCCGGCTCTGCCTCAGCCACTTGCCGGCGGTGCCGGCGACCAGGGCGTAGCAGCCGTCGGTGATGAAGCCCAAGGCGGCAAAGAGCAGGCCCAGGAAGACAACCTGCGTCACCAGATGGCCGCGTTCGGGTTCGACGAACTGCGGCAGGAAGGCCAAGAAGAAAAGCGCCGTCTTGGGGTTGAGCAGGTTGACGATGAAACCGTCGCGAAACAGGCGCGCATAGTTGTGGCGCGACAGGTTGCCGTCGGCATCTACCTCCTCGGCACGACCGAAGATCTTCTTGAGGCCGAGCCAGATGAGATAGGCGGCGCCCGCGTACTTGACGATGCTGAAGGCAAGCGCCGACGAGGCGAGCAGCGCCGACAGGCCGAGCGCTGCCGCCAGCACGTGAACGAGCGTGGCTGAATGGATGCCGAGATCGGAGACGAAGCCCGCCATCCGGCCCTGCGCCACCGAACGGGCGACGATGTAGAGCACGGCAGGGCCGGGAATCAGAAGCAGCACCAGGGCAGCGCCGATGAACAGGCCGATGTTCGTGGCACCGGGAATGACGATCTCCATGGCCGACCTTTCCGCAAGAACGCGATGCCGTCAGAAAGTCTCGACCGATCCCGCCTGTCAATGGCCACGAACGTCAACCAGCAGCTCGTCACGAAGGGTTTTGACGGGTTGGAGTCGAGTCGCGAGGGCCGTTGCCTGTCGGCGCGCCGTGGCTGCTTGAAAGCACTGCTGGCACTTCCGCCCGGCGATACAAGGCATGGCGTCGTTGCCCGGACGATCCGCCATATGGACCCCTCTCTGGAGCCCAAAAAGTCGCGAAAAGGAAACTGACAGGCAATAACTTCAGGCTTGACTAGATACGCACTTGAGTTATAGTAGCGGCCTGTTGCGTTGCATCCCCGCGTTGTCGCTCTATGCATCGTTGATCCGAGATCAGAAGGCTGCGGCCGACAGCGCGC
Source organism: Reyranella sp. (assembly GCA_035296945.1). GTDB lineage: Bacteria > Pseudomonadota > Alphaproteobacteria > Reyranellales > Reyranellaceae > Reyranella. Next base: position 444 of record DATGZZ010000609.1, on the reverse strand, counting down.
GGCCCGTCTCCGCCAACCACAAGTGGGTCCGTCGGAAATTCCGATAATGCCGCAAATCCTCCCACCGCTGACGGCAATGCAGGCATCGCCAGCGGTCAAAGTCACCAAGCCGCGGAACTGGCTATGGGCGTGAAGCTGCCCGCCGGAAGTTGGCTTCGATCTCGTCCTGGCCCTGCTTCACGAAGCCGTGCCGCTCGTAAAAGCGATCGGCCGGGCTGCCGAGCAGCACGTCGAGCTCGACGGGCAGGCCGAGCGCATCGGCTTCGGCCAGCAGGACCTTCAGGATCTCCGCGCCCAGCCCACGGTTGTGATAGCGGCGGGCAAGGTAGAAGGAATCGATCTTGATCTCGGCGTCGCCGACGCGGAAGCCGACGCAGCCCGCGAGCTCGTCGCCGATCAGGATCGAGCGCAAGCCAGGCTCGGCAAAATGCTCGCGGAAGATGC
>DATGZZ010000608.1:0-3401 GCA_035296945.1 Reyranella sp. | reverse complement strand
CCTGCGACAGGTTGGACGGATCGAGCAGGTTGCCGCCGGGCGCCATGGCGGCATTGGACTTGCGCAGGCCCTCGATGGCGGCCTGACGCTTGTCGGCGGGAAGCTTGGACGCGATGCACTCGCACATCTTCTGCGGCGTGGTCTGCATGCAGACTTGCATGAACGGGTCCTGGCCCTGGGCACCGGTTGCCAGGGCCGAGACGAAAACCAAGCCGAAGACGCCGACGACGAAACGCATGGAACTCCTCCTCGAAGTCATGCCGATCATATCAGAACAGCCAGCTTCGCAGCAGCCCGAACAGGCCGGTGGCGAACAGGATGGCGAGCGCCACGTTGCGGTAGAGCCGCTCGCTCGCCAGGCCATGGAAGGCGCGGCCGCCCGCCCAGGCACCCAGCACCATGACCGGGAACAGCACCACGGCGCGGGCCAGCGCATCGATGCCCGCGACGCCGGTCGCCAGCACGATCACGATCAGCAGGAACTGCGTCAGGAAATAGTAGGTGACGATGTTGGCGCGGTTGACCAGCGGCGGGTCGTTGCCCGACAGCAGGTAGAGCAGCACCGGCGGCCCGCCGACGCTGGTCGTCGCCATCATGGCGCCCGACACGGCGCCGACCGCGACGGTGGCGGCCGTCGAGCGACGGCCGGTGTATTTCCAGCCGCTCCACATCAGCACGACGAAGGCCACGATGAGCGCCGACACCGCCGTCACGATGGTGTTCTTGTCGACGCTGGCCAGCAGCCAGACGCCGAGCGGCATGGCGGCGCAGGCCGCGATGCTCATGGGCGTCAGCACCTTCCAGTCGGCGTGCTGGCGGACCTGCGGAAAGAGCTGCAGAGACACCACCAGCTCGATCGCCACCACGGTCACCACCATGTCGGCCGAGCCGAAGAGGATCGCGAAGATCGGCGCCATCAGCATGGCCGAGCCGAAACCCGCAAAGCCGCGCATCAGGCCGGCGACCAGGGTGACGCCGATCGCGGTCCACAGACCGACGCCGGCAAACAAGGACAGGACGTAGGAGATCATTGAAGCGACTTCTCGGCACGAACCAGACACGCAACGACAGGCGATCCGCGGTCCGGAATTCCCGGAGCGGGATCAGCGCTTAAGTCGAAGGGTCTGCCGCTTCATGAGGCGCGAACCTTCGTCGATCCCTATTGGCCGGTCAATTGCCAGGGTCGAACATTTTTTTGCTCATGCGCGGCGCGCCTGCCCCTCGCCGGTCTTGTCGCGCAGCCGGCGCATGCCGCGCAGCCAGCGGTCGCGGTCGAGCTTGCGCGCCATGTACTCCTTCACCTCGGGGTGCGTCAGGATCAGGAAGCGCTCCTCGTCCATCGCCTCGATCACGGTCTGGGCGACGGCGTCGGTATGGAGCACGCCGTCGACCGACGCCGCGCCGGCGCCCGCCATGCGCAGCATGTTGGTGTCGACCGCCTGCGGGCAGAGCACCGACACCGAGATGCCGCGATCGCCGTACTGGATGGCGAGGTGCTCGGCCAGCGCCACGGCGGCGTGCTTGGTGACGCCGTAGGGTGCCGAGCCCATCGAGGCGAGCAGCCCCGCGGCACTGGCCGTATTCAACAGATATCCCGACTTGCGCGCCAGCATGCCGGGCACCAGGGCGCGCGCGGCATAGACGTGGCTCATGACATGGATGGCCCAGCTGTCGGCCCAGTCCTTGTCCGTCGCATCCTCATGGCCGCCGCGGCCGATGCCGGCGTTGGAGAAGAAGACGTCGACGGGGCCGAACCGCCGCTCGGCTTCGGCGACCAGCTGCTTGATGTCCGCTTCCCGGGCGACATCGCAGGCGACGGCCAGGCCCCTGATGTCGTCGGCGACGACCCGCAGGCGATCGGCATCGCGATCGGCCACGACGACGCCCTTGGCGCCCTCCTTGGCATAGCGCCGCGCCACCGCCTCGCCGATGCCGCCGGCCGCGCCGGTGACGACGCAGACCTTGTCCTTGACCTTCATCCTTCGTCTCCCGATCAAGCTCATGCTCTTCCGGACCGCGCGCATCCTGCGCGCTCATGATCATGAGCGCGCAGGATGCGCGCGGTCCGGAAGACTCAGCCCCAAGATTCTTCGATCAACTGCACGTACTGGGCCTTGGTCGGCTGGCGCGGCGTCGATTGGTGGCAGTGATCGCCGAGCGCGCCGTCGGCGATCTTCTCGACGGTGTCCTCAGCCAGGCCCATCGTGCCGAGGCCCTTGGGGATGCCGAGCCGTGCGTTGAGCGCGGCGACGGCGTTGGCCACGCCCGCTGCGTTGGCCTCGCTCGCCGGCAGGCCCATGATCCGGGCCACCTTGCGGTACTTCTCGCCCACGGCGGGCTCGTTGAAGCGCAGCACGGCCGGCAGATAGACCGCGTTCAACGTGCCGTGGTGCAGGCGATAGCCCTTCAGCCCGCCGGTCGGATGGCTGAGCGCATGCACCGCGCCCAAGCCCTTCTGGAACACCATGGCGCCTTCCATGGCGGCCATCGCCATGTTGTAGCGCGCCTCGCGGTCCGACCCGTCCTTCGTCGCGCGCTCGACCCAGGTCCACGCCTTCTCCAGCCCATCGAGGGCAATCGAATCGGCCGGCGGGTTTATGGCATTCGACAGGAAGCATTCGATGTTGTGGGTGAAGGCATCCATGCCGGTGCCAGCGGTCAGATGCGGCGGCAGGCCGAGCGTCAGCTCGGGGTCGATCAATGCCAGCTTGGGGATCAGGTACGGGCTGCCGATCGCAAGCTTGCGGCCGGAATCCATGATGATGACGCCGCCGCGGCTGACCTCGCTGCCGGTGCCCGAGGTCGTGGGAATGGCCACGATCGGCGCCACCGCCGCGGTGATCTTGCCCGCCCCGCCCTCGACGAAGGAATAGGGCTGCAGCGAAGTGCCGGGATGGGTGGCCATCAGGCCGACCGCCTTGGCGAGATCCATGGGCGAGCCGCCGCCGATGGCGATGATGCCGTCGCAGCCCTCGTCCTTGTAGATTTTCAGCGCATCGCGCATCGCGGCTTCCGTCGGGTTCTCCGGCGTGCCGTCGTAGAGCGCGATCGGCATGTTGCCGGGAAGCTGCTCCTTGACCCGGGCCCACAGGCCGGCCGCGATCACGCCCTTGTCGGTGACGATCAATGGCCGCCGCATGCCGAGCAGCTGCAGCTCGGCCTCGAGAAGCTTCAGCGCGCCGAAATCGAACTGGATGCGGGTGAGATAGGTGATCAGCGCCATGTCGGCTCCCTATGCGCGATAGAACGGCTTGTCGCCCTTGACGGTGACGCGATAGCCCAACCGCTTGTGCGGGAAGTAATCCCACATCGCATGATGCATGGCGGCGCGATTGTCCCAGAAGGCGATCGAGTTGGGCTGCCAGGCGAAGCGGCACTGGAATTCCGGCGTCTCGCTGTGG
>DATGZZ010000607.1:0-7047 GCA_035296945.1 Reyranella sp. | reverse complement strand
CTCCCAGTCGTGCCGGGCCATGGTCGAGTGCATCTTCGGCTGGGGCAAGCAGCACGGCACCATGCGCAAGACCAAGCATCGCGGCATCGCCGCCGTCGCCGGCGACTTCATGCTCAACCTCATCGCCTATAATCTCGTCCGCATTCCCAAGCTCATCGCTGCCTGAGGTCGGACTCCGTACCGGAAACACCTTCAGGCTACGTCAAAGCCCTCGGCAGCCGACGACAACCCCAAAATCAAGGCGGAAACTTCAATCCAAGACGGTTCTTCAGCAGACTGCTAGACGTAGGCGATGCGCAGGATGTTGGTGGCGCCGGGCGTGCCGAACGGCACGCCGGCGGTGATCACCAGCCGCTCGCCCGGCTTGGCGATCTTCTGCTGGCGGGCGACGCGCACGGCGCGCGCCACCATGTCGGCGAAGTTGTGCGCGTCCTCGGTCTGGATGGGATGCACACCCCAGGTCAGCGTCATGCGCCGCGCCGTGTCGAGCACGGGCGTGAGGCAGAGGATGCGCACGTCCGGCCGCTCGCGTGCCGCGCGCAGCGTGGTCGAACCGGTCGTGGTGTAGGTGACGATGGCGGCGGCCGACAGCGTGTGGGCGCACTGGCGGGCGGCGGCGCTGATGGCATCGGCGGTGGTCGACTCGGGCTCGCGGCGGCTCGCATCCATCAGGCGGCGATAGAGCGGATCGCCTTCGACGCTCTTCAGGATGCGGTCCATGATGGTGACCGCCTCGATCGGATAGTCGCCCGACGCCGACTCCGCCGACAGCATCACCGCATCAGTGCCGTCATAGACCGCGGTCGCCACATCCGAGGCCTCGGCCCGCGTCGGCGTCGGCGAATGGACCATCGATTCGAGCATCTGAGTGGCGACGATCGCCGGCCGTCCGAGGACGCGGCAGGCGGCGAGAATGCGCTTCTGCAGCGGCGGCACGGCCTCGGGCGGCATCTCGACTCCGAGATCGCCACGCGCCACCATGATGCCGTCGCTCTGCTCGATGATCTCGTCGAGATGGTCGATGGCGGCGGGCTTCTCGAGCTTGGCCATCACGGCGGCGCGGCCGGCCACCAGCTTCTTCAGCTCGGCGATGTCCATGGCGTGCTGCACGAAGGACAAGGCGACCCAGTCGACGCCGAGCGACAGGCCGAAGGTCAGGTCGCGATGGTCCTTCGGCGTCATCGGCGACATGGGAATCACGAGGTTGGGCAGGTTGACGCCCTTGCGGTCGCTGATCGTCCCCGGCACCTCGACCTCGGTGTCGATGGTGTTCTCATCGTGCGCGACGATGCGCAGCCGCACCTTGCCGTCGTCGATCAGCAGGAGGCCGTCGGGCTTGGCTGCCTTGAAGATCTCCGCATGGAGCAGGGGCACGCGCTTGGCCGTGCCCGGTGCCTCGTCCATGTCGAAGCGCAGCTTCTGGCCCTTCTTCAGCTCCAGCGACCCCTTGGCGAAGGTGCCCAGCCTGAGCTTGGGGCCTTGCAGGTCCATCAGAATGGCGATGGGATGCTTGTATTCCTTCTCCAGCGCACGCAGCAGGTCGACGCGCTGGCGATGGTCGTCCTGCGTGCCGTGACTGAAGTTCAGGCGAAAGACGTCGGCGCCGGCCTCGAACAGCGCGCTCAGGCGCTCGCGGCTCGACGAGGCGGGGCCGAGCGTGGCGACGATCTTGGTGAAGCGGTCGCGGTACATGCCCAAGAGTCTACTTCCTCGGCGACGACACTTTGAAGTCGCCGGCCTGCTCGTAGACCTTCACGACGGCTGCGTCATCGAGCCGCCCCCAGCCGGCGCCGGCGGCGGCGAGGAAGAGCTGGTGCGCCGCCGCGGCCATCGGCAGCGGCAACCGATGCTCGTGACCGGTATTCAGCACCAGGCCAAGATCCTTCACGAAGATCTCCACGGCGGACAAGGGCGAGTAATCGTCGTCGAGCATGTGCGGCACGCGATTGCCGAACATCCATGAGTTGCCGGCGCTGGCCGAGATCACCTCGTAGACGGCGCGCGTGTCGGCGCCGGCCTTGGCGGCGAGCGCCATCGCCTCGGCGGCCGTCGCAATGTGCACGCCGGCCAGAAGCTGGTTCACGGTCTTGACCAGCGAGCCGATGCCCGGCGCCTCGCCCAGGCGAAACACCTTGGCCGAAGTCGACGACAGGATTGACTCGGCCGAGGCGAAGGCTTTCGGCGAGCCCGAGGCCATGAAGGTGAGCTCGCCCGACTCGGCGCGGGCGCGTCCGCCCGACATTGGCGCATCCAGGAGCTCGTGGCCCGACTTGGCCAGCCGCTCGCCCAGCGCCTTGGCGAAAGCGGCCGGCACGGTTGCGCATTGCATGACCAGGCCGCCCTTGCGCAAGCTGGCCACGCCGCCACCCTCGCCGTACAGCACCGTCTCGACCTGCTGGGCGTTGACCACGGCCACGACCAGCGCATCGGCCGCGGCGGCGGCATCGCCCGGAGTGGCCGCGATCGTGCCGCCCGCCGTGGCGAAAGCCTCGCGCGCCGGCGCGCTGGGATCCACGCCGATCACCTTGTGGCCGTGCTTGAGCAGGTTCTTGGCCATGCCGAGCCCCATCGAGCCCAGGCCGACGAAGGCGACGATGGGAGTGTTCTTGTCCGCCATGGTTCCTATGCCTTGATGCCGTACTTCGCCGCCCAGCCCAGGCCGGCGCCGGTCGTGGTCTTGGGCTTGTATTCCAGGCCGACATAGCCCTGGTAACCCAGCCGATCGAGCACATCGAGCAGGTAGAGGTGGTTGGCCTCGCCGATGTCGGGCTCGTTGCGGTCGGGATTGCCCGCGATCTGCACGTGCGCGGTGATCGGGAACAGCCGCTCGGTGCGCTTGGTCAGGTCTCCCTCGGTGACTTGGCAGTGATAGAGGTCGAGCTGCAGTTTCAGATGCGGCGCGCCGACCTCCTTCATGATCTGCTCGACCTGTCCGGTGGTGTTGGTGAAGTAGCCGGGAATGTCGCGATGGTTGATCGGCTCCAGCACCAGGGTGAGCCCGCTCTTGGCGGTGCGGTCGCAGGCCATCTTGAGGTTGGCGATGAAGGTGCGGTGCATGGCCTTCACGTCGGCGCCGGGTGCGATCATGCCCGACATGATGTGCAGCGTGCGGCACTCCAGGACCTTGGCATAGTCGAGCGCCTTGTCGAGGGCGGCCGAGAAATCGGCTTCGCGGCCGGGCAGGGCGGCGAACCCGCGCTCACCCTTGCTGGCGTCACCCGCCGGCAGGTTGAACAGCGCCTGCGTGAGCTTGTGCTTCTTGAGCTCGACCGCGATGTCGGCCGCCGGCGCCTCGTAGGGAAACAGGATCTCGACCGCCTTGAAGCCGTGCTGGGCGGCGGCGGCGAAGCGCTGCAGGAACGGGACCTCTTGATAGATCCACGACAGATTGGCGGCGAGCTTGGGCATTCGATTATCCTTGATGTTCCTCCCCAGCGAAGCTGGGGAGGTGGCCCGCAGGGCTGGAGGGGTCATGGGCAACAGTGACGGTGCCCATGACCCCTCCGTCCGCTTCGCGGACCCCTCCCAACTGCGTGGGGAGGGAGATGACTGTCGGAGTCACGACGGAAACGCTTCTTCGACTTCGCGCACCTGCGTATCCGACAGCAGGCGCACCTTGAATCCCTGCAGCAGCAGATGGAGCTTGGCAGTCTCTTCCAGCTCCTCGATCGAGGCCGAGGCGGCCGAAAGAGAGGTGCCGGCGACCACCGGGCCGTGGTTGGCCAGAAGCACGGCGCGATGGCCCTTGGCGTAGTCGCGAATGGCGTTGGCGAGCTTGGGATCGCCCGGCTTGAAGTAGGGCACCAGCGGCAGCTTGCCGACGCGCATCACGAAGTAGGGCGTGATCGGCGGCAGCGTGGTTTCCTTGTTGTGATGGCAGGACGGGTCGAGGCAGGAGATCGCCACGGCGTGCGTGCAATGCAGATGCACGATGGCGCCATCCTTGGGCCGTACGTCGTAGACCGAGCGATGCAGGAGCGCTTCCTTGGTCGGCGGATCCCCCGCGACATGCTTGCCGGAGAGGTCGAGCTTGGAGAGCTGACCGGGTTCGAGCTCTCCCAGCGAGGAATTGGTCGGCGTCATCAGCCAGCCGTCGTCGATGCGCGCACTAATGTTGCCGGACGTGCCGGGGCAGAGGCCGCGCGCGGCAAGCTTGGCGCCCAGCGCGCAGATCGCCTCGCGCGTCTTTGATTCCTTGGTGCTCATAGCCGCTGGAACGCCTTGGTGAAGAAGTCCGGTGCGCCGAAATTGCCCGACTTCAGCGCCAGCAAGAGCGGCTTGGCGCCGACCGACGCCGTCCACGGCACGCCGGGATCGATCTCCGGTCCGATGCGCAGCGCCGTCACGTCGAGCGCGCCGACCACGGCGCCCGACGTCTCGCCGCCGGCCACGACCAGGCGGCCGACGCCGGCGGCGACCAGTCCCTTGGCGAGCCTGGCCATGGTCTTCTCGATCGCCTGGCTCGATTTCTCGACGCCGTACTTCGATTGCAGCGCCTTGACTGCGTCGGGCTGATCGCTGGCCGACAGCAGGATCGGCCCGTTGCCGATCTTGTCCTTGGCCCAGGCGAGGGCTGCATCACCGACCGGCTCGCCGCGGCAGATGGCGTCGGTGTCGAGGTGGAAGTGCGGGCCCTTGAAGGCCGCGATCTGTCCCAAGGTCGCCGCAGAGCACGATCCGGCCAGCACGGCGGAGGCGCCGGCGATCTTGGGCAGCGTGTCGGCATTGGCCTTGTGGGCCAGAAGTCCGCGGCGGCGATAGGCGGCGGGAAGGCCGAGCGCCACGCCCGAGCCGCCGGTGACCAAAAGGTCATCGCCGACCGCCTCGCCGATGATGCCGAGATCGGTGTCGGCCACCGCATCGACGACGACATGGCGCACGCCCTCGGTCGCGAGCTTGTCGAGTGCGGCGCGCAGGGCGGCCGAGCCCGCCTGCACCTGCTTCAGCGGCACCAGTCCGACCTTGTGCTTGGTCTGGCGCGCCAGCACGCGCACCAGATTGGAATCCGTCATCGGATTCAGAGGGTGATGGCGCATGTGGGAGTCGGACAGCAGGATGTCCCCCACGAAGAGATGGCCGAAAAAGATGGTGCGGCCGTTCTCCGGGAAGGCCGGATTGTAGATCGCCTGCTTGGCATTCAGCGCATCGAGCAGCGCGTCGCCGACCGGTCCGATGTTGCCGGCGTCGGTCGAATCGAAGGTCGAGCAGTACTTGAAGAAGAAACGCTTGCAACCGGCCGCCTGCAGCGCATCGAGCGCGGCCAGCGACTGGGCGATGGCCTCCTTTGCCGCGATCGAGCGTGTCTTCAGCGCCACGACGACGGCGTCGACGTCGTCGGGGATCGCGCCTTTCGGCGGCACGCCGATGGTCTGGATGGTGCGCATGCCGTTCTTGACCAGCATGCCCGCGATGTCGGTGGCGCCGGTGAAGTCGTCGGCGATCACTCCGAGAATGGCCATGCGGGACCCTAGGCGATGACCGTTGTCTTCATCCAGAACTTTCGCCGCCGGGCACGCCGGCGCGCCTCGTCCTCGCCGTCGTAGACGTGCAATGGCGGGGCGGGATCGAAAGTATCGCGGATGTCGAGCGAGTTGACGTTGACGATGCCAAGCCCCTCGCCGATCTGGCCGCCCTCGTCGGGCATGACGGCGCCGACATAGGTGCCGCACTTGGCGCACAGCAGGTAGTCGGTGATGCCGAGGCCGAAACGATAGCGCGACAGGCCGCCGGGCTCGGCGCGGAACTCGACGGAGCCTGCCGGATCGCCCGAGGTGCGCGCACCATGGCGGCGGCAGAAGGAACAGGCGCAGCGGCCGACACGCATCGCCTCGGGTGCTTTGTCCGAGGTGAAGGCGATCTTGATGGCGCCGCAGTGGCAGGAACCAGGATAAGTGGTCATGGCACGATCAATGTTGCCCTGAAATCGTTGACGTTGGTCTTGGTCGGACCTGTGACAATGCTGTCACCCAGCATTTCGAAGAAACTGTGCCCGTCATTGTCGTCCAGCATGGCCTTGGGGTCACGGTCCATGGCGCGGGCGCGGGAGACAGAATCGGGCCCGAAGATTCCGCCGGCGATGTCCTCGGCGCCGTCGACGCCGTCGGTATCGGCGGCCAGTCCCCAGATGCCAGCCGCGCCGTTTGCGGCAATGGCCTTGCCCAGAAGATATTCGACGTTGCGCCCGCCGCGGCCCTTGCCGCGCACCGTGACCGTGGTCTCGCCGCCGGACAGGATCACGGTCGGCTTGCCGGCGTGTCTTGCGTGCTCGATTGCCTTTTGTGCATGCAGCGCGCCCAGGTCGCGCGCTTCGCCCTCGAGATTGTCGCCCAACGTGACGACTTCCAGGCCGCGCTTGCGCGCGACGGCGGCCGCCGCCTCGAGCGAGCGGCGGGGCGTTGCCACTACGATGGTCTCGACCTTCGCGAGGCGTGGATCGCCAGGCTTGGGCGTCTCCTCGATGCCGCCCGCGGCGCCCTTCTCGAGATGCGCACGCACGGACGCCGGCGGATCGATGCGGTACTTGGCAAGCACCGAGAGTGCATCGGCGAAGGTCGTTCGGTCGGGCACGGTCGGGCCCGAGCCGATGACGCCGGGATCGTCGTTGGGTACGTCGGAGATCAGCCAGCTCAGCACGCGCGCCGGCTGGGCGGCGACCGCGAGCCGGCCGCCCTTGATGGCCGAGAGATGCTTTCGCACCGTGTTCATCTCGACGATGTTGGCGCCCGATTTCAGCAGCGACCGGTTGACCGCCTGCTTGTCGCCGAGCGTCAGGCCGGGCGCAGGCAGCGCCAGCAGGGCCGAGGCGCCGCCCGAGATCAGGCAGAGCACGAGATCGTCGGGTGTGTGGCCCTTGACCCTCTCGAGGATACGGCCGGCGGCGACGCGGCCCTTCTCGTTGGGCACCGGGTGTGCGGCCTCGACGATCTCGATCTTGGCGCAAGCCTCGCCGTAGCCGTAGCGTGTCACCACCAGCCCTTCGAGCGGATGCCGCCACTGATCCTCGACGGCCTTGGCCATGGCCGCACTTGCCTTGCCGGCGCCGATCAC
>DATGZZ010000606.1:0-4183 GCA_035296945.1 Reyranella sp. | reverse complement strand
CATCGAGACGTGGGTGCACTGGTCGAGCATTGCCATGGCCATCGCCTTGAGATCGCGCCGGCCGTCGATCTGCGGCGGGTCGAACAGGCCGCGCTCGACGCCTTCGTTCAGGATGGTCACCAGGATGGCGCGGATGGCGCGCCGGCTGCGGCGGATGTCGGCGACGCGCTCGGCGCCCAGCCAGCTGATCTCGCGGTTGGCGACCAGCGCCTCGACCCTGAGCCGGCAATGGCGCACGACGTAGACGCGCACGAAGGCCGCGAGCTTGGCGCGCGGGTCGTCACCCGCCCCGGCCACGGCCTGTTGGCACTGCCGCTCGAGCTCGCTCTGGGTCGAAGCGATGATGTCGTGCAGCAGCTCGTCCTTGGACTTGAAGTGGTTGTAGAGCGCGCCCTGCGTCAGCCCGCAGGCCTTCATGATGTCGCGCACCGTCACCACCGGATAGCCGCGCTCGGCGAACTGGGTGAAGGCGGCGGCGCGGATCGCCTCGACCGGCGGCCGCGGATCGCGCTCCGCGGCGGCAGCCGGCGTCTCGACGACGCGCACGGGTTTGCGCTTGCTCATCGTGCCCCTCCGGCCATGCCGTCGACGATCTGCCAGGCGAGGTCGGCCGCCGGCCGTACCAGCTTGCCCGACTCGGCGGCGCGCATGTTGGACGCGGTGCCGTCGAGCGCGCGGGCATAGACACCCTGGCGGATGCACGACACGCGGAACAGATTGTAGGCCATGTAGAATTCCCAGAGCGCCGGATCGGGCGGCGGACGTTTCGCCAGCGCGCAGTAGTAGGCCACCATCTCCCGTTCGGTCGGCAGGCCAAGTGCCGCAAGGTCATGTCCCTCGAGCCCGCCCCAGTCCTTGGGCGTGCGCCACAGCATGCAGAGATAGGACAGCTCGGCCAGCGGATCGCCGAGCGTGGAAATCTCCCAGTCGATGATGCCGAGGACGCGCGGCTCGGTCGGATGGAAGACCATGTTGTCGAGGCGATAGTCGCCGTGCACCAGCACCGTGTCGTCGTTGGCCGGCAGATGCGCCGGCAGCCAGTCGAGCAGCCGGTCCATGGAATCGATCTTTTCGGTCTCCGACGCCTTGTACTGCTTGCCCCAGCGCGAAATCTGGCGCGCCACATAGCTGCCCGGCCGGCCGAAGTCCGCAAGGCCTAGGGCCACGTAGTCGACCGCGTGCAGTCGGACCAGGGTCTCGAACTTGGCGCGATGTATGGCGAGCCGCGCCTCCTTGGGCAGCTCCGGCAGCAGCGGGTCCCACAGCACCCGGCCGTCGCAATACTCCATGATGTAGAAGGCCGTGCCGACCACGCTCTCGTCCTCGCACAGGGCATAGGCCCGCGGCGTCGGCACATCGGTCTTGTTGAGGGCAGAGATGACCCGGAACTCGCGGTCCACGGCATGGGCCGAGGGCAACAGCTTGCCGGGTGGCTTTCGCCGCAGCACGTAACGCCGGCCGGCGCCATCGGTCAGCCGGTAGGTCGGGTTGGACTGGCCGCCTTTGAACTGCTCGGCCTTCAGCGGCGGCACGAAGCCCTCGACATGGGCCGTCATGAATCGGGCGAGCGACCGCTCGTCGAAACGGTGCTTCTCCTGCACCTCCATCGTGCCGATATATTCAGCCCCTTTACGCGCCACCCGAAGCCCCTGAACGGTCATTCACATTGGCCGGGAGTTTGCTCGCGCCTCCCAGCGCATGCAACCTCGACCATCGGGTAGTTTTTGGCTGATTTGCTGTCGTTTTATCCCCTGGACGACGGGCTCGTCGTCGTGGCCGCGGGAGTGCCGATCGGGCTGCTCGCCGGTCTTGCGGGCGTCGGCGGCGGCATTGTCGGCGTGGTCCGTCCCATCCAGGGTTTCGCCCGCAGGCGGTGATCGCCACGTCGCGCCCTGACCCTTGCCTTGAAGTTGGGCACCGGTGACCGGCCCGTGATCTATCAGGCGCGCGATCGATGTTCTTGCTGGGGCACGACCTTGGCGCGTCCAGTAGGCGACGTCACCCTGTCGTGCCTTGCGGCGCTCTCGCTGCCTGCGCTCTTTGTCGCGCCCGCCGCCCGCGCGCTGGTCGTCGCACGCGCCAGTCTTGCTCTTGCGCCGCCTGTTTGGCTTGTGCCCTCGCGCCCGTGGCGATCCGTTGCTGCTGCACGCCTGAAATGGCGCTTGGGCAACAGCGCGGAATTGTGGTTATTTAGCGCTTGAGCTGGCCTTGGGTTGGGCCCAACAACACGACGTTTTTTTGAGACAAGAGTGCTGGGGAGGCATCGTTGATTCGATTCCTAAGCAAGGACCTACTGTCCGGGCTGATGTTCATCGCCTTCGGAATGACGGCGTTGTACTTCGGCCAGAAGCTGGCGTTGGGAACGCCGGTCCGCATGGGGCCTGGCTACGTGCCACACATGCTCGCCTTCATCCTGCTCACCCTCGGCAGCATCATCGTGATGGTGCCGTTATACCGGACCGCCGACCGCGCGGAAAAGGAGCGCTACTGGATCCCGGTCGCCGGGCTCACGGTCGCCGTATTCGCCTTCTCGATGATCCCGTGGGGCGCGAACTTCATCGCCGCCAACATCCTGGGACCGGCCAACCAGGCCGCCTTCAAGACCATGACGATCCCGTTCATGGTCTCGGTCCTCCTGGTGATCGACGTTATCATCCTGATGGTCCTGGTCTCCATCTTCGGCCGGCCCGGCGCGGAAGCCGACGATCCGGTCGAGGCACCGAAGTGGAAGCCGATCACCATGGTGACGATCGGCATCGTGCTGTTCGCGCTGCTGTTCGAGCGCGCAGGCCTCGTGCCGTCGCTGGTGGTACTGGTCCTGATCGCCTCGCTGGGCGGTGAGGAATTCAAGCTCACGGAGGTCATCGGCAACATAGTAGCGCTGTCGATCCTCTGCACCTTGGTCTTCAAGGTCGGATTGGGCATGAACATCTACATCGTGCGCGGGATCTGGTGACATGGAGCTTCTGAACAATCTCGCGCTCGGCCTGAGCGTCGCCGTCTCTGTCCAGAACCTGACCTACGCGCTGCTGGGCTGCATGCTCGGCACGCTGATCGGCGTGCTGCCCGGCATCGGCCCCGTGGCGACCATCGCCATGCTGCTGCCCATCACCTTCCATCTGCCGCCGACCGCCTCGCTGATCATGCTGGCCGGCATCTACTACGGCGCCCAGTATGGCGGTTCGACGACCTCGATCCTGGTCAACCTGCCAGGCGAATCGGCGTCGGTCGTGACCTGCCTCGACGGCTACCAGATGGCGCGCAACGGACGGGCCGGCGCGGCGCTCTCGATCTCGGCGGTGGGTTCATTCTTCGCCGGCACCGTCGGCACCCTTATCATCGTCCTGTTCGCCGAGCCGTTGACGCGCATGGCGCAGAAGTTCGGGCCGGCCGACTACTGCTCGCTGATGGCGTTGGGCCTCGTGGCCGCCGTCGTGCTGGCCAGCGGCTCGGTCATCAAGGCGATCGCCATGGTGTTCCTCGGCCTGCTGTTCGGTCTGGTCGGCACCGACGTCAACACCGGCGCGCAGCGCTTCACCTTCGACATCCCGGAACTCAGCGACGGCATCGACTTCGCGCCCATCGCCATGGGCCTGTTCGGCATCGCCGAGATCGTGGTCAATCTGGAACGACATTTGACGCGTACTGGCGGCACCATAAAAGTCGGCTCGTTGTGGCCGACGCGCGAGGAAATGCGGCGGGCGATACCGGCGGTGTTGCGCGGCACCACACTAGGCTCCATTCTCGGCGTGCTGCCGGGCGGCGGCCCGACGCTTGGTGCCTTCTCGGCCTATACGCTCGAGAAGAAGATCTCGAAGACGCCGGAAATATTCGGCAAGGGCGCGGTCGAGGGCGTGGCTTCGCCGGAGGCGGCCAACAACGCCGCGGCGCAGACCTCGTTCATACCGATGCTGACCTTAGGCATCCCGTCCAACGCGGTGATGGCGCTGATGGTCGGCGCCATGATCATCCAGGGCATCCAGCCTGGGCCTGAGGTCATGACCAAGAAGCCCGACCTCTTCTGGGGCATGATCGCGTCGATGTGGATCGGCAATGTCATGCTGCTGGTCATCAACCTGCCGCTGATCGGCATGTGGGTGAAGCTGTTGCAGGTGCCCTACAAGTTCCTCTACCCGGCGATCCTGGTGTTCTGCTGCATCGGCGCCTACAGCGTGAACAACAA
>DATGZZ010000605.1:0-2110 GCA_035296945.1 Reyranella sp. | reverse complement strand
TGCGCACCACGGGATGCTCGTTCCGGGGAAAGCCGCCTTCCTTCGGCGTATAGCCGAAGCGGCCGCCATAGACCTGGGCGCCGTCATGGACCGCGGTCAGGCCCTCGCACAGAATCTGGGTGGGGCCCGAGAGCGTCTCGTAGGCACGGTACATGTTGGCGAACAGCGTGTTGCCGCCGCCGTCGGGCGGCAGCTGCTTCATGTAGAGGATGCTGCCCATCGGCGGCTCGGGATCGCACGATACGTCGGAGTGCCATTCCTCGCCGGCCACGTGCTTGGAATGCTCGTCGGCCTTGATGACCAGGATCTCCGGATGCTCGGTGCCGGAGCGCGGCGAGGCCGGATGAAGATGCAGCTCGCCGAAGCGGCGGCCGAACGCCTTGTGCTGGTCGTGCGTGAGCTCCTGGTCGCGGAAAAAGATCACCAGATTGTCCATCAACGCGTCATGGATCTCCTGGAAGACCTGGTTGCCGAGCGGCCGGGCGAGATCGACACCGAAGATCTCCGCACCGATCACAGGCGAGAGCTTGCGCACCTCGATGGTCTGGTATCCCATTGGCTTTTCCTCACCGATGAGGCGAAGCCTACGCGAGAAAGCGACCATGAGCGACACCCTTGTCCTGCGCGCCGCAACGGCGGCCGATGCCGCGGCTATCGCAGCCACCATCGCCGCAGCCTTCGAGCAATATCGTGGCCGGCTCGAGCCCGAGTCGGGCGCCTTTGGCGAGACCGCCGACGGCATCGCCACCGAGCTGGCACACGAGTGCGGTGCCATCCTCGCGGAGCGGAACGGCCGCATCCTCGGCTGCGTCATGGTGCAGCTGATGGAAGACGATCTCTATTTCGGCCGCCTGTCGGTGGTGCCCGAGGCGCGCGGCCAGGGCATCGCCCGCCGCCTGATCGAGGCGGTCGAAGACGAGGCCCGGCGCCGCGAGCTGGCCGGCGTCCGGCTGGGCGTCCGCATCGTGCTGACCGAGAACCAGCGGTTTTTCACATCGCTCGGCTACGTCGAGATCTCACGCGAGGCGCATGAAGGCTTCGACCATCCGACCTCGATCAATATGCGCAAGACGCTATAATGGACCGATCATGACCAACCGTACGCCCCTTGCCGGTCCCAACGTGTGGACCGGCGCCGAAATCAAGAACTCCAAGCGCTGGATCCGCGACATGCCCGCGTCGGCCGTGGCCGAGCTCGATGCCGCGCTCGCCCATGTGAAGAAGAAGGGCCTCGACTGGTCGCAGATCACGCGCGCGGACTTCCCGATCAATGGCCTTGACGGCCTGCTGGCCGACATCGCCGACGAGTTGGAGAACGGCGTCGGCATCATGAAGCTGCGCGGCTTCCCGGTGGATCGCTACGACGAGAACGACCTGCGCCGCATCTACTTCGGCCTGGGCACGCATCTCGGCACGCCGGTGTTCCAGAACCGCAGCGGCGAGCTGATGCGCGCCATCCGCGACGAGGGCGCCCATGTCGGCCGGACCTACGGCGAGACCAAGGACCAGAAGGGCACCACCTTCCTCTCCTCCTACGCGCGCACCTTGACCAACGGCGGGCTGCGCTTCCACACCGACCGCACCGACGTGGTGGGCCTCTTGTGCGTGCGCCAGGCGCGCAAGGGCGGCGTCAGCACGCTCGCCTCGACGCCCGCCATCCACAACGCGATTCTCGCCAAGCGTCCCGACCTGCTCGACGCGCTGTTCACCGACTACTGGCGCAGCCGCTTCGGCGAGGAAGGCACCGGCAAGGATGGGTCGAGCACGAGCCGGGCCACGGCCTATCCGCTGCCGATCTTCGGCGTGCGCGACGGCAAGTTCACGTCGCACTATTCGCTCACCTTCATCGAGGCGGCCCAGCTCGCACCCGACGTGCCCAAGCTCTCGGCGGCCCAGAAAGAAGCCATCGACGTCCTGATGGCGACGGCGCAGGAGCTCTGCTTCGAGATGACGCTCGAACCTGGCGACCTGCAGCTGATCAACAGCCACGTCACCTATCACGGCCGCACGCCGTTCGAGGACGATGCCGCGAGCGGCCACGACCGCCTGCTGCTGCGGCTGTGGCTGTCGATGCCCAACAACCGGCCGCTGCCCGAGGGCCACGAGGTGC
>DATGZZ010000604.1:0-5182 GCA_035296945.1 Reyranella sp. | reverse complement strand
TTTTGAGCGCCCCATGGAGGCTCTCGAACTGCCGCTCGTCCTCGAGCATCCAGCCGCCGCGCCGGAAACCCGGCTGGTCGGCCTGGTGGAGCACAACCGCATAGGGATCCTCCGAGCAGCGGAAGCGCCGCTCGCCCTCGGGACCCTCACCCGCCGGTTCGAGTCCCACGATGTCGCGATAGAAGCCGGCGGAACGCTCGAGGTCGGTGACCATGAGCTCGACGTAGCCGAGTTTGCGGTAGCGGATCATGGCGGCCTGTTCCCCTCAGAGAATTGTGCTCAGCTTGCCATGCGGGCGCGGCGTCTTGAGATTCGTTGCGTGGCCTCGCGCCGCTCCATAGCATGTCGCCAATCCGCCTGGGTAGCAGCGATCTCGCGAGGTGACATGCCGGTTGGAACGTCGTTGCCTGCCTATGACGTGATCGTCGCCGGTGCCGGGCCGGTCGGCCTGACCCTCACCATCGACCTCGGCCGACGCGGCGTTCGCTGCCTGCTGATCGAGCGCAGCCCGACCACGCTGCCCTATCCGAAGATGGACCGGTCGAACGCACGCACCATGGAGTTCTATCGCCGTATCGGCATCGCCGATCGCGTGCGGGCGCTGGGTTATCCGGCTGACAACCCGATGGACGTGTTCCTGACCACCCGGCTCAGCGATCCGCCGATCGCGGTGCTGAAGTACCCTTCGGTGGCGGAGCGCCGCAAGCAGATTGCCGAGAGTCCGAACGGCGCCTTCCTGCTGGAACCTTACCAACTGGTGTCGCAGAACAAGCTGGAGCCGCTGTTGAAGGAGGTGGCCGAGGCCACACCCAACGTCACCGTGCGCTACGGCTGCGGGCTGGAGGACTTCGTCCAGGACGACGAGGGCGTGACGGTGCAGGCTTGCACCGTTTCCGGCGCGCGCGAGGAACTGCGGGCCGGCTATCTCGTCGGCTGCGACGGCGGCGCCAGCACGGTGCGCAAGAAGGCCGGCATCAGGCTGGAGGGCAAGGGCCGCATCCGCGCGCTGGTGCAGGTGATCTTCCGCTCCGACGAGCTCTACCGGAAGATCGTCACCGGCCGGGGCCGGCACTACAATTTCGTCGACGCCAATGGCTCGACCCTGATCGCGCAGGGCTGCCGCACGGAATTCACCCTGCATACATCGCTGCCGGCGGCTACCGACTTCCGGCCGGTGATCCAGGAGCTGATCGGGTTCCCCTGCGCCTTCGAGATCACGCACATTGTGCCCTGGCATCACAACCTGCTGCTCGCCGAGCGCTATCGCGACCGCCGCGTCTTCCTGGCCGGCGACGCGGTGCATCTGGTGATCCCGAGCGGCGGGCTGGGCATGAACACCGGCGTCGGCGATGCCTTCGACCTGGCGTGGAAGCTCAGCGGTACGATCCATGGCTGGGGCGGACCGGAATTGCTCGACGGCTACGAGCGCGAGCGCCGCCCGATCGGCCGGCGCAACGTCGACGCCGCCGGTTGGGCGGCCGCGGGCGTGCCGATCTGGCGCGCCCTGGTCACGCCGGAGGCCTACGACGACACGCCAGCCGGCGCAGAGGTGCGCGCCCGGCTGGCGGCGTCGTTCGACGTCGAGCACCGACGCATGCACGGGATGGTCGGAGTCGAGTCAGGCTATTCCTACGCCGGCTCGCCGCTCATCGCCGCCGAGCCGGGCAACGTGGCGGAATGGGAGACCAGCAACTATGAGCCCAAGGCGCTGCCCGGCGCGCGCATCCCGCATATGTGGCTGGACGACGGCCAGGCGCTGCAGGACATCCTGGGCAACGACTACACCCTGCTCGACCTCGAAGGCGATGCCGAGACCGCTTCGCTCGAGGCGGCGTTCCGTGCCCGCGGTGCGCCGCTCGCCGTCATTCGCCGTGACGAGCCGCGGGTGCGCGGCGTCTACGGCGCGAGTGTCTTCCTGCTACGGCCAGACCTGCACATCGTCTGGCGCGGCGACAGAGCGCCAACCGACGCAGCAGGGTTGGCGGCGCTCGCCACCGGCTGGGTTGGCGGCTAGGCGGTGCCGACGTCCATGACGTCGGTATCCGAATCGTCGGCCGGCGGCTGGACATGGGGGTCGACCAGGGCGACGAAGCGGGACACGCCGTCCACGACCACCCGCTTCACGCGGGCGCGCGTCTCCAGACAATGGAGGTGCGCCAGGGTCTCGCCGAAGGCGAAGACGATCTGGTTGTTGTCGAGATGGCGCGGGAACAGCACCGGCACCATGTCCCAGCCGGTGGCGCCCTCGGCGCCGCGATGGGCGATGGCGGCCGTCATGTCGTTCAGCCGCGCGTCGTGATGGGACACGAGCTGGTCGAGCCTGGTGTGCAGGCCGATGAAGGGGAAGCCATGGCTCGGCAGGATCAGCGCGTCGGCCGGCAGGCGGCGGAAGCGCGAGAAGCCGTCGAGGAACCAGGTGAGCGCATCGGCCTGCGGCTCGTTGGGCCACACGCCGACATTGGTGCTGATCTTGGGCAGCACCTGGTCGCCCGCGATCAGCACGTTGAGCTCGGGGCACCACAGCGAGGCGTGCTCGGGCGCGTGGCCGCGGCCGACGATGACGTCCCAGCGATGGCCACCCAGGCTGATCGGATGGGCGTGGATCAGGCGCTGGAAGGACGGCGGCAAGGGCGCCACGCCCTTGGCGTAGCCGCCCTTGTGGCGGTGGAACAGGGGGATGCGGTCGGCCGGCACGCCATTGCGTGTCAGATGGGCGGCGCGCAGATCCTCGTTCTCGATGAAGTCGTTGCGCGCGGCGATGGCGCTCATGTACTCGCCCAGCGTCATCCAGAGGTCGGCGCCCCAGCGCTCGCACAGCCAGCCGGCCAGGCCGACATGGTCGGGATGAAGATGGGTCGCGATCACGCGCTTGACCGGCTTGCCGCCGAGCCGGGTGGCGAAGATCTTCTCCCACAACTCGCGCGTTTCGGGCGTGTTGATGCCGGTGTCGACGATGGTCCAGCTGTCCTTTTCCTCGACCAGCCACAAATTGATGTGGTTGAGCTGGAAGGGCAGCGGCATGCGCAGCCAGTAGACGCCGGGCGCGACGTTCTTGATGGTGCCGGGCTCCGGCACGTCGCCGCAGGGAAAGCGCAGCTGCGCCAGCAGGCGCTGCGAGAGGTCTGGTGAATCGGGCATGGATCGACCCTAGCCCCTGACCGAGCGGCCTGTCACGAGTGCGAACCGACGACCCGCCATGCGATATCCCGCCGGCAGAAGCCCTCCGGCCAGTCGATCAGGTCGACCGCACGGTATGCGCGGTTACGGGCCTCCTCGACCGTCGGCGCCATGGCCGTGACGTTCAGCACGCGCCCGCCATTGGCCAGCACGCGCTTGCCGTCGGGGCCGAATTTCGTGCCGGCATGGAAAATCTGCACGCCCTCTACCTTGGCGGCGGCATCGAGGCCGCGGATCTCCGTGCCCTTCTGATAGGCATCGGGGTAGCCGTGGGCGGCCATGACCACCGTCAGCGCGCTGTCGTTGGACCAGCGCAGGTCGAAGTGCTTCAGGCTGCCGTCGGCGCAAGCGATCAGCGCCGGCACGAGATCGGACTTGAGCCGCATCATCAGCACCTGGGTCTCCGGATCGCCGAAGCGGCAGTTGTACTCGAAGATCTTCGGGCCCTGCGCGGTGATCATCATGCCGGCATAGAGCACGCCTTTGAACGGCATGCCGTCCGCGGCCATGGCGCGCGCGGTCGGCAGGATGATCTCGTCCATGGTGCGCTTTTGCATGGCCGCGTCGAAGATCGGCGCCGGCGAATAGGCGCCCATGCCGCCGGTGTTGGGGCCCTTGTCGTTGTCGAAGGCACGCTTGTGGTCCTGCGCGGCGATCAGCGGCAGCACATGCTCGCCGTCGCAGAGCGCGAAGAAGCTCATCTCCTCGCCGACCAGAAACTCCTCGATGACGACCGAGGCGCCGGCGGCGCCGAAGCGGTTGCCCGACAGCATGTCGCGCGCCGCCTCGATCGCCTGCTCGACCGTCTCGGCCACGACGACGCCCTTGCCGGCAGCGAGGCCATCGGCCTTGACCACGATCGGCGCGCCCTGCGCCTTAATGTAGGCCGCAGCCTTGTCGGCGTCGGTGAAGCGCTCATAGGCGCCGGTGGGGATGTTGTGGCGTTTGCACAGTTCCTTGGTGAAGCCCTTGGAGCTTTCGAGCTGGGCTGCCTTCTGCGAGGGGCCGAACACCTTTATGCCGGCCTCGGCGATGCGATCGGCCAGGCCCATGGCCAGCGGCACCTCCGGTCCCACCACCACGAAATCGATCTTTTCCCGCTTGGCCAGCGCCACCTGGCCCGCAATGTCCTCGGCGGCGACGTCAATGCATTCAGCCACCTGGGCGATCCCGGCGTTGCCGGGGGCGCAATATAATTTTGTGCACAGGGGAGAGGCCGAAATCGCCCAGCAGAGGGAGTGTTCGCGGCCGCCGCCGCCCACGACCAGGATTCGCATGGCGAGGCTTTGACCATGGTTTGCGGCTCCGGCACAAGCCGCTAGGGTGCTGTTAACGATGGAAAACTTCGACGATCCCAGAGATGCCGGCGTCACCACCAGCAACGTGCCGGAATTCACCGTCTCGGAGCTCTCCTTTGCCCTGAAGCGCGAGATCGAGACGGCGTTTCCGCGCGTGCGCGTGCGTGGCGAGATCAGCCAGCCGTCGTTCCCCCGCTCGGGCCATTGCTATTTCCGGCTCAAGGACGAGAACGCCGTGATCGACGGCGTGTGCTGGAAAGGCACCATCCCGCGGCTCGGCATCCGGATCGAGGAGGGGCTGGAGGTCATCGCCACCGGCAGGCTCACGACCTACGCCGGCTCCTCGCGCTACCAGATCATCGTCGATCGCCTGGAGCTGGCGGGCGAAGGCGCCCTGCTGAAGCTTCTGGAGGATCGCCGCAAGAAGCTCGCGGCCGAAGGGCTGTTCGACGCGGAGCGCAAGCGGGCGCTGCCGTTCCTGCCCGAGGTCGTGGGCGTCGTGACCTCGCCGTCGGGCGCAGTGATCCGCGACATCCTGCACCGGATTTCCGACCGCTTCCCGCGCCGCGTGCTGGTCTGGCCGGTGGCGGTGCAGGGCGAGAAGGCAGCGGGAGAGGTGGCTGCGGCGATCGCAGGTTTCAACCGCCTGCCCGAGGAAGGCCCCGTGCCGCGGCCCGACGTGCTGATCGTGGCGCGCGGTGGCGGCA